>CAMPJM010000527.1 GCA_946886805.1 uncultured Flammeovirgaceae bacterium
GCAAGAAGGGCAAAGATCCAGCCATACTGCTTTTCCGACAAATTGTAAATATTGATAAAAACGTCAGCAGAGCCGGCTATATATGCGAATGGTGCAGCTGTAGCAATTCCTCCAGCCAACATGTAAATCAAAAACTGAGGCTGTTTTAAAACCGTGATAAAATTTTTTAGCACCGGCTTTGGCTTTAATGATAGTGACCTATCAGGCAAACTGCCCTGAGGTAAAATAAAATGCACCGCAACCATTATAAAAGCTGTGATAACCGCTAAGATAAAAAAGACAGATTCCCAGCCGAAAGCAACTGTAGCATAGCCTCCCAAAGTTGGGGCAATCATAGGGGAAACTGCTATTACCAAGGTGATTAAAGAAAAAGCCTGGGCAGTTTTGTTTACAGGAAATAAATCCCTTACGAGTGCTTGCGCCGCTACCATGCCAACACAGCCACCCAATGCCTGGATAAACCTCATGCCGATCAAGGTTTCAATTGAGGTTGTATATCCACAACCGAAGGAGGCTAAAACAAAGATGGCCAAACCAATATACAAGGGTGTTTTTCTACCATACTTATCCAGCAAAGGACCATATAACAATTGGCCGACGGATATCCCAATCAGGTAGCTGGTGAGAGAAAGCTGAACATTTGAAATTGTGGTATTTAAATCTTTCGCAATTGCGGGGAAACCGGGCAAATACATGTCGATTGCAAAAGGACTGATTGTGGAAAGCGCTCCCAAAATCAGAACAACTATAAAGTAATCTTTCTTAGTCATAAAAATGGCAGGAATGAAATTATCCCCGAAAAAGTAATCAGGAGTAAGATTCAGTTTACGAGATGAGGATAGAAAGTGTTGTTGGAAACGTGGTAATTAATGAATTAAAGAAGATAAATTTGAAGGTCTAATATCCTGTTGAGGTCAAATATTCTTCAGGAGACATTACTGGAATCTTTGAATTTTTAAAATCTTTCAAGTCTCTTGTAATAATTATATTCTGGGTGGTCTCAATTGCTGAATAATACTGTAATCCATCTTCAAAATCATTAAATTTGCTGTCATTGAGAGCTAAATCTATAATTTTATCATTTAGAGATAAAACTTTAATTAGAGTTTGGAATCGTCGTAAAATTTCTCTCGCTTCAGCTGCTGTCTTTAATTTTGCTAATACATAATTTATGTTAGCAAATGTCAAAGAACTTATAGATAGTGTTATTTTATTCTTGTCGGCAAGGGAAAATATCTGAGCAGCACCATCATAAAATGGCTCTCTTTTAGCTAATAAATCAAGAATTACATTGGTATCTATTAGCAATTCTTTCATTTGTATTTGTCAATTAAATAATTTGCATAACCTTCTTTATAATCAAAATCCTTATCCAGTTTTATAACGCCACTTAAGGCTTCAACAAGCGGTGTTATCTTAACCTCTTGTCTTTTATGGGTCGTCAATGAGGCCAGGTATGATTCGATCAGCTTTGAAAGGCTAATTTTATGCGATTTTGCATATTCCTTAGCGTTTACAATGACGGTTTTATCTACGATTAAAGTAAGTTTGGTACCCATGGTAATTCATCTATACGTGCAAAAATAATAATATCACACGTAATCTTAAAGCGAATGTAAAATAAAATTAATTTGTGATAACTTTTTTTATCTTACTTCTACAACCCCGTTCGCTTCCAATTTAGCTTTAGTCTCCTCAGATAAAGACCATTGATTGTCAAAATATCCCTCACCTACCTTATTTTCTACTGAGTTTTGAAATAGGATATAATCCTTAAAACCTGATAGACCTGACAGATTAGCGGGTAAAAAATTGAAACCAGGAGTATTTTCATGATGCCACCAGGGTAATCCTGAGGAAATAGCAACATAATTTCCATTTAAGGGGAAAATATAGAATAAGCCATAGTTGCTTGCAGTATCACTTAAATGTATCGGCAATTGATCCTGGTTTTCGGCAATTATCGCATTGGTTTCTTTAGTCCCGAATAGTACCAAATTAGTATTTTCATAATCTGAAGGCCTTAGCTCCTTGTCAGAAACTACCCTCGGGAAAACCATATATCTACCTAAAAATCCTCCCCGGTAAACCGACCAGTTGGCTGCTTCATTGGCCAAATTAATCCTTTGCATTAATTCCTCCTGTGTGGGATTGTCCAAAGTTCCATAAACGTAGACATGTCGCCCAGCAAAAGCTTCACTAATAGGCCCCTCCTGTCCTTCTTGCTTAGCTGTTGGTTTTAAATCTACGGCTCCCTCTGCCCATTTATCATCCTCCTTGTGGAATTTTATAACTTCCTCACCTTTGGTTTTAAATTTTTTACCATCAACTTTTAGTTCCAAACTTTTATTTTTATCAAAATCAGGATGACCTGCAAGGTTCAGCGTTAGCGCCGATAATCCACTTGTGGTGATGTTAATTTCATTGGGGTCAGTAAATTTTGCTTCAATTGTAGCTAAAGTTCCAGGTGTGAGGGCATCTGTTTTTACCCAGTATGCCTTATTATATTTATATTGTTTGGTTGTAAATTTCACCTCTTCCGGAAAAGGATTTCTTCTGATTTTACTAAACCAATCAAAAATATAACCATCTTCATAAGCCTTCACCCAGCTATCATGTTTTACGCCAGGAAATTCTTTATACTTAACTTCTGCTCCTATTTCTTTAAGATTTGAAACCCAGTCACGGGAAATTTTTACCGGTACAACAGGGTCGGCATCGCCATGAAAAAAATGCACAGGATAGTTAAACGCATTTTTATAAAATTCGTCCGTACCTTGTGGAGGAGCCGGACAAACAGGCGCTATTGCAGCCCAGATATCGGGGCGGGTCATGCCTAACCACAACGTTCCACCACCTCCCATGGACAATCCGGTTAAGTAAATCCTATCTTCGTCTACGGAAAACCTTTTTTTTGCATCTTCCAATGCATCGTACACGTCCTTTTCGGGAATCCCCTGATAGCCCGCCGTTCCTCTCGCATAAGGCGAAATAACAATAAAATCCACAGGCTCCCAATCTGGAAAATAGCGGCTTGCTTCAACATCATTTTCATTCTCTAAATTACTTTTTCCAAAAACCCTTCTTAAGGAAAGTCTGTGGTTGGATCCTGCACCATGTAACATCACTACCAATGGATATTTTTTTTGAGGATCGTAATTTTCAGGAAGATACAGTCCATAAGGTTGCTCTGTATCATCTACATCAGAAAAAAAGGTTAGAACCTGAGGGCCGGATGGTAATTTTTGAGCATGGCTTACAAAAACCATAGCCACTAAGGAAAAGAAAAGACTATAAAAGAAAATCTTCGTTTTATCGGACATCATATTGCTTGTTTTATTATTTTATTTACTATTGCTTTTTCCTGTTGGTTTGGCATTTTTGTCAAGGCAAGAATAACCAACCCTACTATAAAAAAGAAAGATAAAGATAACGCGCTGAAACGCATATCACCTGTAATTTGCTCTACCAGACCATACGAGAAGGTTCCAACGACAATTGCCACTTTTTCCGTGACATCATATAAGCTGAAATAAGAAGCGGTATCTTCTGTATCCTGCGGAATCATTTTGGAATAGGTGGACCTGGAAATAGCCTGAATCCCACCCATTACCAGCCCCACAAAGCCAGCCATGATAAAGAACTGCGCCTCTGTCTGAAGGTTGTAGGCTGCACCGCATATCCCAATCCATATTACAACCATAATTATTAAGGCAGTTTTATTGCTCCACTTGGAAGATATGAATGCGAACAAATAAGAACCAGCAATGGCCACCAGTTGTAACAGCAGAACGGTTATAATTAATTTTTCACCGGATAACCTTATTACCGATTCACCAAACAATGGTGCCAGCAACATAATTGTCTGTACGCCTACACTATAAAACAGAAAAGCTAAAAGATACTTTGGCATTACAGGATATTTTCTCACCTCCTTCAGCACCGATCTAAGTTCTCT
>CAMPJM010000528.1 GCA_946886805.1 uncultured Flammeovirgaceae bacterium
TCCCCATAGTTTTTCAGGTGATATCTCAATCCTATTCGTAAATTATCTATTGATATAGCCATTTCTACTCCTTTGTTATTGATGATTTCTTTGGCTTAATAATACGACTATCTGCAAAACACGTTTTATATAAATGCACTTTTTCCTGTGATTGCTCTTCCAACAATGAGTGAATTAATTTCCTTGGTCCCCTCATAGGAATATATTGCTTCAGCATCTGCGACAAAACGGGCGATGTTATAATCTAACAGTATACCATTTCCGCCAAACAATTCCCTTGCATGGCTTACAATATCCCTTGTTCTTAAAGTACAGAAGACTTTTGCCAGAGAGGCTTGTTCGTCCGAAAGTTTTCCTTCATCCTGCAATTGCGAAAGCCGGAAGACCATAGTTTCGGCCGCGGTTAAATTGCTGAGCATTTCCACTAAAAGATCCTGAACAAGCTGAAACGAACTGATCGATTTTCCAAATTGGTGCCTTTTATGAGTGTAGGCCAGGGCGTGTTCATATGCACCTCTTGCGCATCCTACTGCTTGCCATGCCACTCCTGCCCTTGTCATCCGAAGCACTTTTGAAGTATCTTTAAAACTGTTGGCATTTTTTAGGCGATTCTCCTCTTTCACTTTACAATTTTCCAGGGTAATTAAGGCATTTTGGGTTATTCTTAATGCCATTTTCCCTTTTATTTTCTCTGGCGTGAATCCTGGAGTGTCTTTCTCCACAATAAACCCTTTTACCTGATTATCCTCTACGTCTCTGGCCCAAATAATTGTAATATCTGAAAAGGTAGCGTTTCCAATCCATTTCTTTTGTCCGTTTAGAATCCATTCATCCCCTTCCCTTTTAGCGGTAACAGTTAGTCCACCCGCCACCGCAGAACCAACTTCCGGTTCTGTGAGGCCAAAAGCGCCTATCAATTCCATCCTTTGCATAGGAGGCAACCATTTTTGTTTTTGTTCCTCCGAACCACATAGATAGATGGATCCCATGGCCAGGCCACTATGAACACCGAAAAATGTGGAAACAGAAACATCTACTCTTGCCATTTCCATGGCCAAAATCCCTTCTAAAACAAATCTTTGATTTGGGCAATTATATCCATCGTAAGTTAAGCCTGCGATATTTAGTTTTGCCATTTTGGGTATAAGCTGGAAAGGGAACTGATCTTTCAGCCAGTATTCATTGGCAATAGGTGCTACTTCCTTTTCCATAAATGACCTTACCTTTAGCTGGATTTCGCGCTCTTCAGGTTT
Organism: uncultured Flammeovirgaceae bacterium; assembly: GCA_946886805.1. The sequence goes on from CAMPJM010000528.1 coordinate 1,254, forward strand.
TAGGAGCGAAGAAAGGTCATAGAAATCTCCGTCAATTGGAGGCAAAGGCTTTTCCTTATCGCCGCCTTTTAATAGCTTCATCAGTTGGTAAAGCTCAGCATTATTCATTTTGGAGACATTATTAAATGCCTCCACCACATCTATTTTGCTAAACAATTTTGCGGCTTTTCGAAAATCTATCTTTTTTAAGATGCTAAAAATGCCTTGGGATTCTTCCTTTTCTTTTGATGTCATCTGTGAAAATTTTACGCTCTTAACGGGTCACCTAAACTTTTGTTTTTTATTGGCGATTTGCCGCTTATTTTTCTTAAAAATATATTGATGTTTAAAATTTTTTTTTCTTTCTAATCACTTTAAAATCAAACGCATAATCATATAAATAGGGGTTTAAAACGGATTAACATTGATTAAATATAACCAATAGACAATATTCACGTATCTAGTAGTATATTTTTTATCCTGGAGCAAGTCCAGATTTTTTAAATTAATAGGCCTTCTACAAACTTTTTTATGGCCTTATATTAAACTTTTAAATCTTATGAAACGAAATTTTCTCTTTTTAAACTATTTTATTTTTTCATTTGTAGCGATTTTTGCTTTTTCAAGTTGCTCAAGTGAGGATGATCCTGCTCCTGATGCTAGTCCTGACGAAGAAGAGCCTACCGATGAAGAACCAACAGATGAAGAGCCTCCGGTTTCTTATACCGACTATCTTGTAGCACATTATGAATTTGACGGTAGCGTTGAAGATGCTTCGCCAAATGAGATGGATGGTACCATGGTGGGTGATTTTAATGAAGTGGAAGGAATAAATGGAACTGCTATTTTTCTAAACGAAGAAGATAGTGTTAACCAATGTGGAATGGCTGGAGGGTCTTATGTTCAGCTTCCTACTATAGGAGAAATTTGGCAGGAAGGCTTTACTGTAACCGCCTGGGTGAAATTTACAGAGAACAGGAAATTTGAAAGGATTATAGACATAGGAAATGGTTGGGGAGAAGACGAAGGAGTACCAATTACTTTCTCTAGAAATGACACTTTGAACGATATAGTCCTAACAAGTTGGATTAATAGCGATCCGGTTACAAACAGGGACAAAGGCAGGCTAATTGCAGAAGATGTAATTAAAAACGGGGAGTTTCAGTTTTTTGCTGCTACAATAAGTCCTTCTGGCGAAATGAAAATTTACGTGGACGGAGAATTGGTTGCTGAAAAAGCTGACGGACAAGGAATTGTAAACGTTGCAAGAACAAATAATTTTATAGGACACTCAAATTATTGTGAAGTTGACGAAGATTTCAGAGGGGCTATGGATGAGGTGAGATTATATAAGAAAAATTTGCCTGCTGAAGAAATCACTAAAATTTATAGTTTAGGCCAATAGATTTATCCTTTATCAGAGATTTGGCATAATTAACGAGGAACTTCCTTCTCTGTTAGTTATGCCATTTTTTTTTGGATGGCTTGAGCAATAAATCAGAGACTTTCATCCGAAAAGCATAGCACGGCGATAAATACAGGCTGAAAATTAGCAAAGCGACTGATTTGCAGCTATTTTACTTAGGAATAGATATTCTAATGCATATTTCGGGTTTAACTCATTCCATTAATGTCTGTCCTACTCAAGATCATGTAAAAGATAGAAAATCCCATGACCCATTTTTAATTTCATCATTTACCGGAAATGTTAATTTGGGCGGCTTTTACATATACAAATAATAGATATTCGACCACCCTAAAGGCACGGCTGTGCCAAAGCCGAATGTACGCAAGGTGCATCTATGGAAAGCTTTTGTAGATTTGGCTTTAGCCGTATCATTGGTAGCAGACAACCCCAAATAAGACAAACCTCCTCAGAAATCCTGTTTGATCCTTCTTCCGCTTGATTCCAATTATTACAACGAGGTTTTTAACCTGTGAATTAAAGGGTAGTAAATAACAAATTAGTGCATGAAGATTTAATAATAGAAAAGAGGGGCTTAAAAATCAAGATTCTTGAGGCAGTTGGCGAGCGCCAACTGTACCCTCAAGATCTTTTTCAACCAGCTATGGAAGTCTCAAAGGTACAAAAATAAGATAGATGTTCCAACACCTATCTTATTTTTTTCTCTTAGACTTGACATTATTTTTCTTAATAACCTTATTAAATTTCTTACCTGTTGACGTTGAGCGGCTTGGCTTTTTGCCATAGTCGTTTTTTTTCTTCTTCTCATGAAAAGCACCTTTAAAGGTAGGGTCAGCTTTTATTTTTTGCGCATCAATGAGCCGGGCAATTGCCTGGCTTTCTTCAAATTGAGACGGTACTATCTGAACATCAGCAGGAATGGTCTTTTGAGGAATGTTCATTCTGATTAGCTTTTCTATTTGTTTTAGATGGAATTCTTCTGCTTCATTGGCAAAAGTAATGGCTATCCCGCTTTTGTTGGCCCTGCCTGTCCTTCCGATCCGGTGAACATAATCTTCATAAACCACAGGTACGTCGAAATTTATAACATGGCTAACCTCGGTAATATCAATACCCCTGGAAGCTACGTCGGTGGCCACCAAAATTCTAATTTCCTCATTTTTGAAAGCCTCCATTGCATTTATTCTGGCATTCTGATCTTTGTTGCCATGGATTACCCGTACCGGTCCCTCTACTTTTCTCGAAATAAATTTGAATAAGTTGTTGGCTGTCTCTTTTGTCTTTACGAAAACGATCACTT
>CAMPJM010000529.1 GCA_946886805.1 uncultured Flammeovirgaceae bacterium
ATGAGGTTTGGATTATAGGGGATGCTGTCTACGCCCGAAATTACAGCTTGCTCTAGATTATCACCTATTTCGCTCAAATATTGTTTTTCTGAATTGCTAAGGTCAAAAGAAAGAGGCCGATTAGCATTATCCTTTTCACTATAAAAATTGGTAAATAGTTTTACCTTGCCAATATCCTGATAGTGGCTCCCGTTGATGACCGTCCTACTGTAATTTCGGTCAGAATATTCGTAATCCACCCTTACCCTTGAGAATGTTGTTATCAGGATCCGGTTGGTAAAGGTAATTTCACCCTGGTTGTAGTCAATTGTATAATCATAGTTGTAGCCCCTTTCCAACAATTTCCCATCCAAGTACACTTTTTCCGAATTAGCGAGCACAATTATAAAAGGCTCATTTTGGGATCCTCGTAATTTATAAGGTCCTAATACCCCTTCTTTTACTTCCACAAGCTCAGATGCAAACTTGCCCTTAGCTACGGAAATACTGGCTCCCGTTTCAGCGGTTGAATTTTCAAAAGCCTTATATTTGGCGGTCAACTGCCCACCTTGCACATTTTTATAGTATCTTAAAAAATTAGAGGGCTTATTTTTCAAGACTATGTCCCCTGCTGTCAGCGAGGCATTTTCATTGTAAAACTGTATAAAAACCTTATCAAATTCCTGCAACTGCTGTGTATTCCCTTCAGGTTGAAATGGAATGTTCTGATCGGTAATAGCGGCTCTTATATTTATATCGTCGGTGAGCTTGCCATCTAACTGAAGGTTTAAAGCGGAATTCACAAAGACATCCTGCGTATTTCCGAAAGATATCCCCCTGCTAATGCTTCCATTTTTGTTCAGCCCTTCCGATGGAAAAATTTCCGACCTTTCCCCAAAAAGACCTCCAGCATACTTCGTCCGATTGTCTTCAAAAAAAGCACTGGAATCGTAAACAGAAATATCCCTGTTTTGTATTTTTTGATGCATTGCGACAGGAAGCGTGGTATAACATATTTCGATACTGTCTACAAGTTCCGGGACAGCCTCAAAAGATAACAGGCCAGTATTAATATCATATGTATAAGTAGTAGATTTTTCACTAAGAGTAATTGATTCGGGTAATACAGAAAGAGAATCTAACAATAATGAGTCGTTGTTAACCTTTATCCAACGACATTTCCTATTTTCCTGAGCTTTTAGAGCCAAGGGGATTAAAATCAAAAATATCGCTATAATGAAAAGACCACGTAACATCAATGCATAATCGGAAGATCAATTAAAAAAGTGGTGCCGTTACCTTCAGTGGTTTCAAACCTGATGGCACCTCCGGCTTGTTCTATCCCTCTCTTAGCTATAGCCAGGCCAATACCAGAACCGGCATATTTGGTACTGAAGTTGGGTACGAAAATTTTATCCTGAATGGACGGTTCGATACCTTCTCCATTATCTGTGATCCTTATGCTTACATTGTAAGGGGTTGGGAAAACCACATTTATTGAAATCTCAGGTTTACGGGTCGATGGAACGGATTGAATTCCATTTATTATCAAATTGGAAAATATCCTCCCCATAAGCTGTTGATCACCTTCCACAAACACAGTTTCCCTTTCATATTTAAAATAAACTTTGGCATCCATTTCATTGTGAAACAAATTAACGGTTCGCTTTAATACAGAAATCAATTCAAATGGTTCCTGCTTAGGAACAGGCATTTTTGCAAAAGAAGAAAAAGAAGTGGCGATATCACTTAGCGTATCAATTTGCTGTAACAAGGTGTTAATGGACTTATCAACAGTAACGAGATTGGATTCATCTTTTTGAGATAAGAGGCGCTGAAGATGTTGCAAAGTCAACTTCATGGGAGTGAGTGGATTTTTAATCTCATGCGCTACCTGTTTGGCCATTTCCCTCCAGGCCGATTCTTTTTCATTCTGTGATAATGCTTTTTTACTTTGTTCCAGGTTTTCAAGCATTCTGTTATATTCCCCAACCAGCAAACCAATTTCATCATTGGACCTCCAAACTAAAGGTTCATTATAAGCTGAAAGAGACGTTTTCTTGATTTTTTGAGTAATGTACTTCAAGGGAAAAGTAAGAGATTTTGAGGCGAAATATGAAACAATTAAAATTATAATAAATATGAATGTAAAGACATTCATTATATTAGTAAGGATATCAATGATTTCTTCCTCTAATTCATACTGCGACTCAAAAAAAGGAATACTTAAGATCCCCATCAATTCCCCCGTTTCAAAAGACTTTACCGCTACGTATGCCGACTTGTATTGCAGGCTGCCTACTTGTTCATCCAATATCACTTTGCTGTCGTTCTGCTCTTTAATAATGGCTAAGGCATCGGGGTTGATATAGGTAGACAATAAATTATTTTCATAGATTGTCGGTTGGCTTGTACTCACTAACCTTCCTGTAACGCTGAATAAATTCAAGTCCGATTCGGAATAGCGGGCGATTTGAGATAATTCGTTAGATAACTTTTCCCGTCCAAATTGATCGACTGTATAGCTATCCCAGGAATTTGCGATATTAGTACTTATATTCTCTGCTTTTTTATTATAATTTTCTATTATATCCTTCCGATAAGACGAACTGATCAAACTTAAGGTGCTTATACTGACAATAAGCAAAGGCAGAAAGAAAGCCAGGTACAGATAAAGTTGGATTTTACCTGCAAAATTAAGGTTAAGCTTTCCATGTCCATAGTAAAAGGTATTAAATAGAATAAGAAAGCTCATCAAAAAAACAAGCACCAAAAAAAGAAAAGAAAAATTTGCGAGAATATTTCTAAACGGATATACCTCAGACGATATGACAATTATTTTTTCCTCGGAACCTTTTATGCCCAAATGATGGTAGCCATTAGAAATTATCCCTTTGTTATAAAGCTTATCATCAACCAAAAAAGCTTCATTTAAGTCTTTTTGATAGTTAAAATTACCAGCATTATTTACAATTTCGCCATCTTGAAATATGCCATAACTGTAATTTTCTTCCGCATTAGGCTGCATAAACCGCTTGTCCACAATAAGTTCAGGATAAACAGTATTGGGAATGATCCTTTTTAATCGCAAATCAATAATTATGTAGCCGATGGTGCTTCCAAAACGCTTCATATTGACAAATACCATGTATCTTTTTAAAGCTGATAAGTTTGCCTCGTTAATGAAATAAATCCCCGTATAATCGGTTTCGAATTGTTCATGAACAAAAGCATCTACGAAAACCGAAAAGCCAGGTATTTCATAATTATTATAAGGAAAACCCTGTGCATTGAACAGGTAAATTTGGATATCGTACCTATCCAAATAGTTATTTAAATATACCCTCCTGATTTTTTGCTCAATGATTTCTTTTGAATAAAAAGGGCTGTAAAGACGATTTTGAATAAACAAATCCTGTTTAATCTTTTTCGAAGCTTCCGACAACAGATATTCCCCTCTTATATCATTGTCTATTAACAACTGGTTGGCAAATTGATTTTTGGAATTTACCGTTTTCATTTGCTCAAAAGTATTCACTGCAAAGGCCCCAACTACCGCACTTGCAAGCGCACTTATAAAAAAATACAGAAAGGTATTATAAGAAACACCTTTTAAGGTCGAAGGAAGTTTAAATATGTATAGAAATATAAAGTAGACAAAGTTTACTATCACCACCACGCCGAAATGAAATTCTGCTATATTACCTATTGTTAAAAACAATAAAGTTCCAACACTAAAAGTCAACACAAATAATTTGAACTCGCCTTTTATTACGTCTTTAAGAATCTTAAAAATTCCATGAGATATTATAAAATATAACATGGCATTTATAAAAAAGATAAACAAGCTGATGATTTTGAAGGAGCTAAAGTTGAGGCTACTTGTAATATCCAATGACCATTGGGAGTGGTAGTACAGGGTTCTGATAATATAAAATTCGAAATACAAAGCTGCATAACTGATTACAACCAG
>CAMPJM010000530.1 GCA_946886805.1 uncultured Flammeovirgaceae bacterium
ATTAAAGAAATAAAAAACGAATTTGACCATCTTTTAGAAGGTTTTGAATCAGAAAAATTGGCTGTTCTGGAAAACGAAAGCTTACGCACTATGATGGCCAAACATCCCCTTTATGAAATTGAACCTTTTTTCTCAGAACATAACAATGAGATTATCGACGAAAATGCACCTTCCTTCCTGATTAGTACTGCTGAAGACTTTGATCCGGAAAAGGATCAGTTATACGAATTTAAATTTGATGTTGATAGTAGAAAAGTCTTTTTTAGAACAGAAGTATTCGGTGGAGGTACAAGCTATGATACTGTTTTTTCTTATACGGATGAATTCTACAGGAGCGCAACCATTTACATCAATCCCGAATTGAAAACGGCAGTTAAATTAGCCTATTTATTTTTTAAAGATGGCGTGCCCTATCAATATATCGAATGTGGCGAATATGGGACAGTTTCGAAGAAATACAAGACAGACAATGATCAACTACTGGGCTATATCCGAGACTATGTAGAGGCTAAAATTTTAACTGAAGTTAGTTTTTCTTACCGTTTTGATGGTGCCTTAGCGTCCATTACCGAAAAGGAACCTGGGGCTGATAAAGAATCGATACTTTTTAAGCGTCCGGATAAAGATGAAACTATTGAAACTACTTTGGAAACAATCGAAAATTTGCTGGTGGAAGAAATGGCAGACCAGATTTTGGAAAGGGTTAATATTGACGAAAAGGTCTATTGCATCCTTTTTGAATATACCATGCAGCACGCATTTCCTCCTACTATTGGTATTGGCGTGGTGTCTGATGTTGACGGCGATAGGGGAGAAAAGGAAATTTATGAGCTGTACAATGCTCCGGATATGCGGTATTTTTCGGAAAGTGAAACTATAGACATAGACCTTTATACTCCGGCGCTTCAAGACGCTTATTTGTTTTATGACCGGACTTTTGACTTTACTAAGAATGATGATGAAGCTTACTTTCATTGGCAGGAAAAGGTACGTGAGGTATACCTGAGGGTATGTAAAAGATTGATGCATTTTAATTTTTCCAAATCTTTCTCCAAAACAGATGACTTTCTTGTTTTGGCAAAAGATTTTGAGGAATGCAATGAGGAATTTTACTATAATACGATGGTAGCCTATAGGCAATTAATATGATAGATGCTTGCTAGGCAGGCTGAAAAAGTTGATTTTTAACGTAAATGGCAATTTTATACTATATCTGGTTAATGTTTATTTCGCCCACACCAATGCAGCATCACAAGCATCTAAAAATTACTGAATACCTAAGTATAGAAGAGTTCGAATCAATTAAGAATATGATTCTTTATAACGGTGATAGGAAAACCTACTGTAACAGGTACAACAATAATCCTCATTTAAAAATAGGAGATTTTGATGCTTTTCTAACTCCTTCTGATATCAACAATGTGTTTTGCGATCCGGTAGTATCAGGCTTCAATGAGATTGTTATTTATGACCCCGGAAAGGAAATACAATATTATCATCTGAAAATAATGAGGACTCCTACACAAGATCAGCAATCTTTAGCAGACAGCCTTGGGGATGAGGGCGTTTATTTGATCAACATTTACGATAAAAACCTTGTGGAGATGGAGCGGCAGCTGAAGGACTACTATTTAAAGGAGCTTAAAAAAATAGCAAGGTAGAGTTATAAGCGATATTTTCAGGGTTATTTTCTAAGGTCTTTTTTTGTGGGCTTTTTTAAAAATTGTTTTCCGTCTTTGTTAAATGACCAGACATTAGAAACCTCTTTTATCGTAGACAATGGGTTGTCGCCGGTTTTTACCTGAACTTTTATCACCCTCCTTAATTTTCTATTTGCCTTTCGTTTGTTGTCCTTTTCGGTCGTGGCAGTAGTAATTCCTGTTATAGGGGTTTTCTTTAATGATCTGCTCATTGTTGTCTATTTTTTTTAAATTCGGTCCCGCAATTTTTACATCTATAAACAGTATCAAAAAAGATTGGAAAGACCATAAACAAAAAGGCAATTATAACAGCAAGTATTCCTTTGATCCCTTTCATAGACTTAAATCCCGAAATTATTTCCTTTGAATTACAATTCGGGCAAGTAATTTCAACATTATTATCGTCAGTTACAGGACGTTTTTCGATTTCTAATAATATTGCTTCGACCCTGTCAATATCGTCTTCACTTATTTTTAATTTAATGCCTCCTACTGTTACATTGTAAAGCGGATTTAGTCCTACTATATTTTCATCAAACAAAAAGCAGTATATGCCTTCGCTTTCAATTCTTGTCCTTAGTAAATGAGCTTCAATAGGATTATCAAATATTCTAACTGTAATTAGTTTCATTGATTTACATAGATCAGAATGCGACGGTGTTCGGGGCTGAAGGTGATCGGGAACAACATTACACTAATAGTAATAAATAACTTTTAAAAATTACGCAACTTTCCAATGAAAGACAAATAACAGTCCAGGTGGAACTTACATTTAGAGACACCAAGATGACGGCGTTTTTGAATTGAGCGGGTCGCTCAGATAATGGTGATCGTAGCGCGACGCTACGACCAGAGTGGAGGTATGCGCCAGGAGAGAATTTGTTGCGGAATCTTGTTCGTGGTTGCCGTATAAAAACTTTAACGCAAATGGCGTTTTATACTATCTTTGATTTTTTTTTATTATTTCCCCAAGACTCGAGCGGGACGCTCTGGTGTAAAGAGTCGTAGCGGGACGCTACAACCAGGGCGTTTATTCTTGTGTCAAGTTATTGTCATTAATATCATTAAGAAAGTGAATGTTCCGACAATAGTAGTAAAAATTCCGATCCGCTTCGATTTTGTCCAACCAGATAGTGCAATAATAATTGATAAAGAAACGATGCCCAGCAGAAATGCTAAACTTCCGATTGTTTTTGGCAACGCTAAGTCTCCCTCAATTATTTCAAGAGGATATCCTTCGGTTGTCATCATTAAAATTTTTGTCATTGCAAATACCGTTATTAAAAAACAACCAGAAGCGATGGTGGTTGCTTTCAAAATATTGTTTGTGATTCGATTATTTAAGTCACTAACTAATAGATTAGCAATTACAGCAATTGAGAATCCGCTTAATAATGAACTAATGGTGATCAACTGACCAGCGAGTTTATTCCAATACTCTAGAGGTACTTCTATTATCATTTCAAGAAATTTAGGTTTAATAAGCTGGTCTGTGTATGTGGCAGCCGTCTCAGTTGCTTGCGCATAGCAATATACCTACTTTATTTGCTTGTTCAAAATAGAAGATATGGCCAATATATATTTTTTTAAAAAGGCTGTTATGGCTTCGTTCTTTGGACTTTAGTAATTCTACGTTCGAAGTTTCTCAAACCTTTCCTGGAATCCAAAGCGCATTTCCTGCCAAAGAACACTTTAAAAAAAATCTGTAGCAAGATCATTTCTTAACAATTGGTAAAAATTATGCACCTGGCAATTTTTACTTTTGGTATCTAAACAAAAAAGAAAACATTAAAATGAACAGCAAAGGAAAAGTACTACTTACGGGAGTGACGGGCTTTTTAGGTTCGCATACCGCAATTCAGCTATTGGAAAGAGGGTACGAGGTGCTGGGCACGCTACGCAATCTGGATAGGGCAGAGGCTATAAAAGCAGTAATTGCACAGCATACTTCTCAGATCGACAGATTGAGTTTTGCCGTGGCCGATTTAGCCGATTCGCAGGTATGGGATACTTTGACCAAAGGTATTGATTTTGTACAACATATTGCTTCACCATTTCCCAGAAAGCTTCCCCTACATGAAAATGATCTGATTGTTCCTGCTAAAAAAGGCGCTCTTAATATCCTTAAGGCAGCTTCTGTCAACAAAGTGAAGCGAGTTGTATTAACCTCTTCAACTGGTGCAATTCTCTATGGTAAATCGAAAGTGGAGAGAAATAGCACCTTTGATGAATCCGATTGGACGGATG
>CAMPJM010000531.1 GCA_946886805.1 uncultured Flammeovirgaceae bacterium
CTCAAAAATAATTCGCCATTGATCATTTATTCTAATACTATGATTTCCTTTTAAATTACCTTCTAATTTTTCTAAACGGTTCCCTGGAGGTACCCTTAGATCATTAATTGATATAGCTGAATTTATATGTACTAACTTTCTTCTTGCTGTCTGTTGAATAGTGGATGGGAATTTTCTGGAAACTGATCCATTCCAGATCCCTTCTGTTTCCTTGCAGGAAAATGAAATTATCATTTAGTAGTATTTTGTATTACTATTGCAAAGTACTACTATTGAAACGCAATAGCAAGTTTAATGATTCAAATTTCAGTGTGCTGTTAAACTTTTTAAAGAATCACTCTGCATCATTACCTATCGTTTTGTGAGACAGGAACTATGCACCTTAAAACTTTTCGTTATTCAGAAACAACATATTTTCGTAGCCATTCTATCTGCGCTTCGTAATATCCTTCGCACTTTACACCAGAATCAAGCGGCATGCCCTCTACTTCGCGGACAGAACCCGTTGCCGACACGCTCATATTGTGGTTGCAATTCGGGAATGTGTGCATTATAAGCGTCGCATTGGGATTCTGACCGATTGTAGATTCATAAAGTGCATGCGCCTTACGCCAATTGACATTAGAGTCTTTTTCACCAAACAATGCAAGTACGTCAATATCCAACCCACTCAGCAGCTCGGCGAAGTTCCGGACACGCATCACAGAGAACGTTTCTTCGTCGAACTCGACCTGATCCTTCATCTTCATATAGTCCTCTTGCTCCGTCTCATATTCTTCCCTTGAACCTGTCAGGTCTCCTGCAAAATCGAACACTGCAGGATCTTTTCGAAAATTCTCCGTAGCTGCAAGGTACGATTTATAATCGCCACCCTGGATGAATATTTGCTTGCTGGCTCTCCATTCTTCCATAAGTCGCGCGGTTTCTTGCTGTGTTCGACCTTCCAGAGGAAGATTGGATTGCATCAGGTAATACTTGTTATCTTCCGCTGGAACACCGCTAACAGAAATCCAAAATTGAATGGTAGGTTCTTGAGCCAAAGCGATTGGCACAACCCAACCGCCTTGGCTAATACCCCATATTCCGATCCTTTCTGAACCGGGAACTTCCTGGATCCGTAACCATGCTATGGCATCCAATACTCCCTAAATAGTCACCTAAGCTTGTTGACAGATTTCTTATAGCGCATTAAAAAGCGATATGTTGACTTTTTTCAACATACTTTCTCCTTAAGAACGCCTAATAGTAATGGATTATTAATGCTTATTCATCTTTTTTTGAGACAGTACCTCGATTGGGCTTAGTTTATATTTTATCTAGGTCAGTCGGTAAAATCCAGAGGCTATTTTTTATTGAATTGTGATTCTCCAGTTCGAATGCATCAATATCACACTTGAATTTTACAAGTACTCGCTTTTCTCCTAGCTCCAATACTTGTCCTTGTTGACCGATTAACTTCCAATAATTTTCATTTGCATTTATTGGCTTCTCTGAGTTCTCTGTACCTAAAAAAGTCTTTAATATTACATTGCTATTGACTCCTATCATATTTGTTAAGCTTAGTTCCGCACCATGGACAGAATTTAATTTCTATTCCAGACGTCCAACCATCATGAATTATAATTCTATAACCTTTAGAATTACCGTTATAGTCGATTATAGTATCTGGACATTCGTATTTATCCAGATGTTGATTGCAATTGAAGGAGGAATGAAATTCCATCATATCATAACATTTACTAGTTTGTTTCGCCATCGTTGAATAAGCCCAACTTGTCAATAGGCGCAACCCAATTCGTATATTGACAAGTTGCTATTAAGGTATTTTATTTAATTCAGATATTCAATCTTTCTTTATTTTAACCTATCGTTTTTTGAGACAATTTATTTGACTTCATTGATCCGGTCTTATTGCGCCTACCAAACAAGCACATAGCTTCGAGCTTGCAGTAAACCTGTATGTTAAGTGTTTGCTACAAAATACCAATGTTCGGCAATTTTGGTTATTTGAATAGGTTCATAAAATATGTTGCTTTGATTGGATCTACCAACTTTTATTTTAGTAATAACGGACTCGTCCGGAACATAAACAAAACCAGATGTATTGTCTGTTATTCCTCGAAATGTATAGAAGAAAATACAGGTTTTCTTGTCTATTACTTCAACTTCTACATTCGGTGAACCTGCCGACAAATTTGAATATTCAGCGGGAATTTTAACTGATGAAGATTTTGTCAAGTCGTATTGAATTTCTTTGTTGGTAATCATTTTGACAACTTTTTCCCTGTCGCTTTTTTTTACTCTAAAGTCAATTTCAAGCGTCAAACGTGTGAATGGGAAATATAAAAAAAATATGATTGTCAGAATGCTAAACAAGAAAGGGATAAACGGCCGTTCTGAATTATTTCGTTGTCTAATCCAATAAATTACAGATAGAACTAATAATATTAACAGTCCGAAATAACCAAACAAAAGTAAAATTGGATATAGAAAAACAGTTAATATTTCTAGTAATGAGCTTTCAAATAACTTTACTAGTGTCAGAATACCTGTCCACCACAAAGTCACTATAAATATTGGTGATGATGTCGATTTCGGTTTGGTTGTCATTTTGCTTATTGCTAACGCAGAGTATCTGACGTGGAATTTTATGGTTTGTAAGATATTTTCTTTCTCCCTTTGGTACTAATGAATTTAGAAAACATCTTTCCATCGTTTTGTGAGATTGCTACAAGCAAGTCAATAAAAATAATTTGAACATGTTGCATCAAAATGATTTATCAACAAATTCATTAATCTCCTCTACGTAGAATTGTCCAAAACTGCCTTCTCCTGCCTGAAAACCAGTTAAATGTGTTCCTTCGTAAACGACAACTTCAATATCGCCAGGGTTATTCTTTTTTAGATTTATAGCATCTTCTGCTTTCGTAAGTTGATCATTACTTGCAGATAGAATAAGCAGAGGAACCTTTAGTTTACTTAAATTCTTTTTATACTCCTTGTGACTTTCCGGTAACACAACAATCTCATTTTTTTGTTCAGCTATACGCTCAACTATCATAGACGTATTTGTTACAAAGCCTTCGCTAACAATAAAATCAATCTTATTATTTAGCTGTTCCATTGACCTAGTGACAACTATAGTTCCCATTGACATTGCCCAGGCTCCAATTTTCTTTTGTGGAAATTTATTATCTATTTCATTAACAACGGCGACTAAATCTTTGGTAAACTCAGTATGATACAAAAAATCAGAATTAATGGGAAAGTCTGAACTTTTGCCAAAACCCCGGTAATCAAAAGTTACAACCGTAAAACCTGCTGCAGCCAAAGTTGCAGCGTGATAAACAAAATAAGACATATTTCCTTTATCGGGGTATGCTAAGATCAATACATAATTATTCTCCTTTTCACTTTCTGGAAGATATATCCAAGTGTTTAAATCAAATCCATCACTTGTTTTGATATAAACTGATTCAAAATTCAATCCGAGAGAATCAGGAGTTAAAGTGTACTCTCTATCTGGGTTCATACTATAAAGGTTGCCACCAGAGAAAAGCAAGAGATATACTAAACATCTGACTTTTTGCCCAAAAAATCTTGGATTAAGTGTTTTCATATTTCGGAATTAGATAATTAATTTACACATATAAATAATCGTTTTGTGAGACAGTTTGGGGATCGTGCTATTTTTATTGCGCATGTGTTTCAACGACCTCAATCATTCCAACAATATTGTCGTTAAATTCATCTAATTCCTCAGCGGGCACCCATAATTCGGTGTGAATTGATCCTCCAACGGTCTCAATTTTAAATTTCTTTAAATAGTCAGAGTCGACATTAAATTTAGTCACGTAACCTATTCCGTATGCAGGAACATTCCACTGCGTTGAAATCTGTCGGGCGTATTCCAAATTTGTTACCGGATAGAATATTGGTT
>CAMPJM010000532.1 GCA_946886805.1 uncultured Flammeovirgaceae bacterium
ATATTAGATATACAAAGAAAATATATTCTTTCCTTGCCAGAAGTTAACGTTAAGAAAATCGTAAATGAATGCCTGAACCAGCTTGACAATAAATACGATTCTAAACATGGTTAAAAAACCGTTACTTGTCTTTCCCCGCGCTACTTCAGGATCAAGAAGTAATAAAAATCCAGGCCGTAACAATTTACACTTACCTTCAAAAGAAACCCAAGCCGAACGTCTAGAAAATAAAATTTCAGAATTAGACAGAGTTCTTTTGAATAAAACCGCCTATTTAGGACAAAATCCTACAAATCTTGTAGCGGAAATGATATTGGTTCTAGAAATAGCGGGACAATTAGACAACTTTTTTAAGGCTGTATTAAAAACTCCAGGGATGGAATTTTTAGCGGAATATCAATCCGAATTCGATGCTGATGAGATCTTTTTTAATTTAAAAAATGAAGAAAGAGTTGAAAGCACTATAGGAGGACGTCTTTTTCTCACCATGGCCAACCAACAAGCGTTAAAAGAGTTAGTTGGGTATTGGCAAGAGTATAAAAAACCGCAACATCAACAAAAATTTAGAAGAGGAGTAACAAAATTTAGAGATCTTTTTACTCAATTAAAGGACATAAGGCCCTATAGCGTCGCTGACCGGCTTAGAGATACGGGAGTAAAAGATTATATTGATGAGATGAGACGAGCTTCGATAGATCAACTTCGTTTTGAAATAGAATTGGCATTTAAGAAAGATGCTGATAGCAATGAATTGGCCTATCAAGAAGTATCACAACTTTTACGAAATAATAATGGCGATATTGTCAGAGGGTCTCGAACTATTATTCCTGAAATTCACTATCATGCATTTATCGCTCAGGCTCCCATAAGTAGTTTTGACGATCTAAGCGAAAACACAAATATAAGTTTCTTAAAATCTCAGCAAATTCTATTCTTTCGTCCGGTCGGCCAGTCCATCTTAAAACATTCTGATAAAGAAATATTAGAAGAACATGAAGCACCAGAGCAATTACCCGAAATAGAAGTTGAGGGAGAACCTATTGTTGCTTTATTAGATGGTCTTCCTCTCGAAAACCATTCTCTATTAGCTGGGAGGCTAAAAGTAGACGACCCTGATGGATTTGGTCTAAATTATCTTGCCGAAAAGCGTATACATGGTACAGCAATGGCTTCCCTTATTCTCAATGGAGATCTTAATAAACTAAACCAAATTCCTGTTAAAAGGCCAATCTATGTTCGTCCGGTTATGAAACCGGAGGCAAATAGTTTTAGTGGAGGAGAATTTTTGCCTGATGACAAATTACCCCTTGATTTAATTCATCGTGCAGTAGTTAGGATGTTTGATGGTGAAGATGAGACTCCGCCGACTGCTCCCCATGTAAAAATAATTAATTTTTCTATTGGAGATGCTTTTCGGCCTTTTCATAATAATTTAAGCACATGGGCAAAATTAATAGACTGGTTATCCTATAAATACAACGTATTGTTTATAATTAGTGCTGGCAATAAACCTGAAAACATTCACTTAGATATGTCAGAAAGTGAATTTGATTCCGCTGCTCCTGAGGCAATTCAAAAGGCTGCTCTACAAAAAATTATTGAAGAGAATTTTGATAGAAAATTATTAACGCCTGCAGAATCTGTGAATTCATTGACAGTTGGATCCTCTCACAATGATTATTCCACACCTGGAAATTTTCCTCAGAGAAAGGATCTTCTTTCTTGTACTCATCTTTTAAGTCCAATAAGTCGAATAGGATTTGGTTTTAATAAATCAGTTAAACCAGAAATATTGATGCCAGGCGGCAAAAAACTTTTTAGAAAAGCACCAATTCAACCAGATAAAAATAAAACACTTTTAAGAATAGAAGATCAAATTTTATCTTTCCCTCCCGGAAATCTTGTTGCACTTCCAGGACCAGAAGGAAACCTGAATTATACTGGGTACTTGTGCGGCACAAGTAATTCTACCGCATTGACTTCTAATTTGTCTATTCACCTTTATGAAATGTTACGTGGGCTAAATACCGAGCTTCCAATAAACAGTAGAATTAATGAAAAATACTTTACTGTAATTCTTAAAAGCATTTTAACGCACAGCGCAAATTGGGGAGAAGCGCAAGAAATATTAAAAAATATTATTCAAGACCTTCCTAGTGTTGCAAGAAATACCGGGAATAAAAATCTATTCCCGTATTTAGGGTATGGATGCATAGACTCTGAAAAGATATTATATTGTACTGACCATAAAGTTACTTTAATTGGATTTGGGGAGTTAACAAAAGAGAATGAAAAAAATGCACACTTATATTCCTTTCCTCTGCCTCCTTCTATGGGTCAAAAGCGAATTGAGAAAAAATTAGTTATAACATTAGCTTGGTTAAGTCCTCTTAATTTTAATACTAATAAATACAGAAAAGCCCATTTATTTTTTGACAACTTAACCCATAATAATCATCTAACTTTATCTAGATCAATGTATGATTATGATGCAGCACAAAAAGGCACTTTACAGCACGACATTTTAACCGGTGATCGCGCAGATGCATTTATAGATGGTTCTACAATAAATATCAAAATAAACTGCAGAGAGTTTGCGTCGGGATTAGAGAAAACTGAAAAAATAAAGTATGGGTTATGCGTAACGTTAGAAATTAAAGAAAACAATGAAGTTGCTATTTATGAGGAAGTAAAACAAAGAATACAGCAAAGGATCAGACCTAGACCAGCGTAGAAAAAATGAATTTTATATTATCTTCCCACTGCACTGGTCTTAGCGTCTACCAATGAAGTGTTTCCGTAAATTTCTGATTTACAGAAATTTATTTGTCATTCTGATTTGTGTGTTTGGCAGGGCCAAAAATTAATTCTCGCTATGACCTCCCAATCCAGAGCGTCTCCCTCTTTTCAAAAACCAGCTGTCCAATTGAATTTTTAAGGAATTGGTTTTATGTTTGATAAGCTTTAAGTAGGTTTGGTTTAACTTTATTGCGATCTAATCTTCAGGCAAGAATAAACGACACTAATGTTTCGCATATCCGTAATATTTAGTGGTAAAAGAGAGGATAGTGAAGCGGTTTTAAACGGCCTTAGATCATAGCCCTAGATGGATTTAATTCAACGGGACCAAATGATGAACAAAAATGGGTAACTTGGGCTTGGGACGAAATAAAACAAGATGTGCTTGACTTGGCTAACAGTTGCGACACAGAACTAATAGGTAGAAAATTAGCTGTTGATTATATTCCATTCTGGACAGAAACTTTGTCCCAACCTGAATCAATGATGTATGAAGCAGCAAAAATCAAAGCAGAACAGAAGAAAATCGTTTTCTCAAAGACCTTGAACGAATCTATTTGGGAAAGCACAGTGCTTGCAAAAGGAAATTTAAAAGATGAAGTTAGTAAACTTATAAACCAAAGTGGCAAAGACATAATTGTTTATGGCGGTAGTTCCTTTGTGGCTGACCTTGTGAAGGAAAGACTAATTGACGAATTTCATTTATTTGTAAACCCTATATCATTAGGGAAAGGTGTTGCAATTTTTGGCAAACTAGAAGAGTGGCAACAACTGAAATTAGTTAAATCAAAAACATTTGACTGTGGAATTATTCTACTTCACTACGAAAGACAATAAAAACTACCCGTATGAGTAGACGGCCGTGAGCCATAGACCCACGATGTAGGCATTCCTTAAGTTATGGGGTGTCATTTTATTTGCGTAAAATAAAAAATAGACTTCATCTTTCTTAGGATCAATGTGATGGAAAGGACTCTTATAATGGACCACGGTCGTACCCATGTTTAAATCCCCTAATTTATTTCTACACTCAATTTGTAGAATCAATTATTATAATTAATTTTAAGTCTTCCATAGCTGGTTGAAAAAAAACCGCCTGATACACATCCTTGTGTTAAGGGCGGTTTTTTAATTTATAA
>CAMPJM010000533.1 GCA_946886805.1 uncultured Flammeovirgaceae bacterium
GGAAACCTGTTAAATTCTAGCAGTATAAATCATTTTGAAAGCCCGAGGTCTAATTCGCCTCCGCCGCCATAGTGCGACAAGAATTTTATGCCCTTAATGCCTTTGCGACAATGGGTGCGTTTTTTAGAACTTAGGCGCTTTTAATTTCGGGATTGCTACTTTGCTCGGTTGATTCGCTTTCTTTAGAGGCTTTTTTCTTCTTAATTTTTGCAGGGATCTCCATGGCTTCTTCTTCGTGCACTGGTTGATCTTCGTACAAATATTCGTTAATTTTTTTTCGGAGCTCTTGTGTAGATAAATTATGAAAAAGGGTGCCGTTTCTTACAATTGACATTTGTCCTGTTTCCTCTGAAACCACCAATACCAGCGTGTCGGTAACCTCTGTCATACCAATTGCAGCCCTATGCCTCAGTCCAAACTGTGCTGGAAGGTTTTCCTGATCAGATACCGGTAAGATACAACGGGCAGCTTTTATCCTGCCATTATGAATAATAACAGCCCCATCATGCAATGGGCTATACTTATTGAAAATAGATTGTAATAATCTTTTTGAAATGACCGCATCAATTAGATCACCGGAATCGGTATAAAACTTTAATTCTGAGGTTTTTGAAAAAACAATTAAGGCACCCATATTTGCCCCGCCTAAATTTTTAGCGGCTTCTATAATAGGCGTTATATTTAAATCTTTCATCGGATTTTTCCGCCAGGGAAGACCGTAAAAGAAATTATCACGATTAAGAACAGTAGTTTTTCCTACCAGTAAAAGGAATTTTCTTATTTCCTGTTGAAAAAGAATAATGGCAGCCAGAACACCGACACTCATAAATTGTCCCAAAATGGTAGAGAGCAGTTCCATTTGAGCGGCTCTTACTATAAGGTAGATCAGATAAAGAGAAAGAAAACCTAGAAATATCTTTACTGCAACACTGCCTTTCATTAATTTATAGACCTGGTACAATAGAATACTTACCAGAACAATATCTATAATGTCCTTCCAGCTAATTTCCAGAAACCCTATGTTAAATAAAAAGATCAAAAGTATATATAGTTATAAATAGGTTAAGTTAAAAAGTTTAATTGTTTCTGTCGCTTCCTTTACATCATGAACCCTTAAAAGTGACGCTCCGTTCATTAAAGCTATAGTATTTAATACAGTTGTACCATTTAGTGCTTCCTCAGGTTTTATCTGAAGACTTTTATAAATAGTTGATTTTCTGGAAAGTCCTGCTAATATCGGCAAATTTAGAATCTCAAAATACTTTAAATTTTTAAGTATTTCATAATTTTGAGAAATTGTTTTTGCAAAACCAAAACCAGGATCAATAATAATGTCCTTCACACCAGCCTCCTGCAAATTTGATACCTTTTCTTGAAAAAAGGTCACCATCTCAGATAAAAGATTATCATACTTTGTTAACTGATTCATATTCTGTGGGGTACCACGCATATGCATCAATACATAAGGTACATCTAATTCTGCAACAGTAGCGAACATATTGTTATCTAAAGTTCCGCCGGAGATGTCATTAATCATCACAGCTCCGTTTTCCACTGCGCTCCTTGCAACGCTGCTTCTGAATGTATCTATTGAAATATTTGTATCAGGAAAATGTTTTAAAATTGTATTGATAGTTCCTGAAACCCTGGAAATTTCTTTTGATTCGGATACTTCAGCTGCTCCTGGCCGGGTGGAATATCCCCCAATATCGATTATAGCTGCTCCGTGTTCCAGCATTTTTTCTACCCGGGATAGAATTTCCTTTTCACCTTTATAACGTCCTCCATCAAAAAACGAATCCGGGGTGATGTTTAAAATACCCATAACTTTTGGCGTATCTAACATCATTAGATTTCCTTTTAAGTTAAGTGTTTTATTTGAAGAAAAAACTTTATCTTTCGCTCTCAAATCGTTACTCTATCACGTTATTTAATAAAAATCACATTTAAAATTGGTAAATCAAACGGTCAGCGAATATACTCAAGTTATTAAAGCTTGTAAAGATGTTTTTGAAAAGAAAACGAGAGATTATGGAACAGCATGGAGAATTTTGCGATTACCATCTATAACTGATCAAATATATATCAAGGCGCAACGTATTAGATCTATTCAAGAAAAAGGAACTCAAAAAGTGGAAGAAGATATTTCCTCTGAATTTTTGGGTATGATCAATTACTGCATTATCGCTTTGATGCAAATTGAACTTGAGGAGGGCCAGGGCCTTGAGATTGCAACGGAAACGCTTTTGCCTTTATATGATAAGATTAGCGATGAAACTTTGACATTGCTTACCAATAAAAATCATGATTATGGAGAGGCCTGGCGTGAGATGCGCGTGAGTTCCATTACAGATATTATTCTGATGAAATTATTGAGGGTAAAGCAGATTGAAGATAATAAAGGAAAGACCTTAATATCGGAAGGAATAGGTGCTAATTATCAGGATATCATTAATTATTCTGTTTTTTGCCTTATAAAACTAGGGTTTGCAAAAGAATAAATTGTTTCTTATCTATTCTGGTAAATGTACGCCGAAAGCATATTTATATATTATAAAAAATCCATTGTGTGATAAAGAAATATAATGAAATTATTGAAAATTAGACCATTTGATCCCTCTCTTTTATAAGAGGCCATGGGCAAATTTGTTTAGTTAAGGCCTTTGAACCTTCTCTCTTCAGGAGAAGGGATAGCGCCTGCCCCGAAGAATTTCGGGGGATGAGGTTTAAAAAATGCTTAACTAACGACATTAGAAAACATGGGCTAGGTTTAAAAAAAACCCTAATTTTCAGTGGTCTTTAATTGTTAAAACTGGTTTCACACAAGGGGTCATAAAAATCTCAATAAATGAAAATATTAGTTCTTATAGCAAGAGTTGTAGTTGGTGGTCTTTTTATTTTTTCAGGCCTTATCAAAATTAATGATCCGGTTGGCACAGCTATCAAATTGGAAGAATATTTCCATGTCTTTTCTACAGATATAGCAGAGTTCTTTTTAATTTTTGTGCCCGTTGCTCTTCCTCTGGCAGTATTTCTATGCGTTTTGGAGGTAGTATTAGGCGTTGCAGTGCTAATATGGTACCGGATTAGAATCACTTCCTGGGTCTTATTATTATTGATAATATTTTTCACCTTCTTAACCTTTTATTCGGCTTACTTTAATAAAGTTACCGATTGCGGTTGTTTTGGAGACGCAATAGTACTCACACCATGGGAGTCCTTCACCAAAGATATTATATTGCTGGTGTTAATTCTTTTATTATTCTTTCAGCAGAAAATATTTGCTCCCGTGTTTTCAAAGAAAGTAGGAGATATAATTATTGTCGTTTTCGCAGTTGTGAATACAATACTTGCAGTTTATGCAATACAATACTTGCCTTATATAGATTTCAGAGCCTATAAAATAGGTGCTGATATCCCAGCTTTAATGAAGCCTTCCGCCCCTCTTCGATACAAGTACATTATGAAGAAGGATGGGAAAATGCATGAATTTGAGAATTATCCTTCTGATACGAGCTACCATTACGAATCAATGGAAATCGTGAATCCTGAAGACCAGGCAAAAATATCTGATTATAATATTTGGAGTAAAGAAGGGGATTTCACACCCGAAAGCTTTAATGGTGCTAAATTATTAATCGTTATCTATAACACAGAGATTGCAGAGACGGACAATATCGAAGAAATCAAGAGCTTGGTCAGTAGCTTGCAGGGAGATGTTGATTCGTGGATTATAACATCTTCAGGTGAAAAAGTTTTTGAAGCATTCAGGCACGAGCATCAATTGGCCATTCCGTATTTTTTTGGCGATGCAACAGTCTTGAAAACCATCATCAGGTCTAACCCAGGCCTTGTCCTCTTAAAAGATGGAGTGGTAAAAGGTAAATGGCACCACAACGCTGTTCCGGAAGAAGCGGAAATCCATGAATTATTG
>CAMPJM010000534.1 GCA_946886805.1 uncultured Flammeovirgaceae bacterium
TCGCTTAGCTGAATACCAGCACCTGCATCGAAAATAGAAGTTCTTGGGTCTGTTACAAAGTCAGTAGAAACGACAGCATCTTCTGTATATCCCAAAACGCCTTTTAATTCACCTTCAGAAGCTTCTTTCATTTTTGCGCAGATTTCTTCGTACTTTGCAGGTTTTGTAAGCTTTACTGTAAGATCCACAACAGAAACGTTAGGTGTTGGCACCCTAAAAGCCATTCCTGTTAGTTTTCCGTTAAGTTCAGGAATTACCTTTCCTACAGCTTTAGCAGCTCCGGTTGACGAAGGGATAATGTTTTGACCTGCGCCTCTTCCACCTCTCCAGTCTTTTGACGAAGGACCATCAACAGTTTTTTGGGTAGCAGTAGTAGCATGAACAGTAGTCATAAGGCCTTCTTCAATTCCCCAGTTTTCATGGATCACTTTTGCCAAAGGTGCAAGGCAATTTGTAGTACAAGAGGCGTTAGAAACAAAATTCATGTCAGTGCTGTATGATTTGTGATTAACACCCATTACAAACATTGGCGTATCATCTTTAGAAGGGGCTGACATAATTACTTTTTTAGCACCTGCATCAATGTGTCCTTGTGCGGAGTCTTTTGTAAGGAAAATACCTGTAGATTCTGCAATATAATCTGCTCCTACAGCTCCCCAGTTTAAGCTTGATGGGTTTTTCTCTGCAGTAACTCTGATAGTTCTACCATTGACAATTAATTTACCGTCTTTTACCTCAACTGTACCTTCAAACTTTCCGTGAGTAGAATCATATTTAAGCATGTATGCCATATAATCCACGTCAACCAAATCGTTGATGGCCACTACTTCAACATTTTCTCTTGCTTCAGCAGCTCTAAAAACCAATCTTCCAATTCTTCCAAACCCATTAATACCTATTTTAATCTTTGTCATTTTCTGTTTTTATTTATTTATTAAAATTTAAAATACGAGGTTTTACCTGAAATTTTAGCCGATTTTTATTTTCCACCGCAAATATACAATAAGTAAGTATGTATTGTAACCAAAAATAGCATTTTATATGGAATTCTATCCTTCTTTTAATATAATCGCCTAGCAGATGCTGAATTTACTTCTCAAAAATTCTAAGGTAAAAGAGGAGAAGGATACTGAACAAACGATAGAAATTTAGTATGCGGGAAGCGTGGAAGCGGGGAGAGGGAAGTAAAAAAAAAGGATCAAACAAATATTTCGGTTAAACCATCTATTTCAAAAGAAGTATAATATTATCCCTTTCAGAACGAAAAAATATCATTGCTGATAGCGTCAGGACTACCATGTCTATTATAAGTAAAATTCATGAAACATTGCATTTTCTAATCGTTTTTCATAGTTATTAATAGTTTTCATATCTTTGCTTTAATTAAAATTCATAAAAGATATGAAAAATAAGTGTTTTTCAGAAGTTGTACGTGTTTTTCATGAGCGAATTACGCCTGAAGAAGGCTATTTAGCTGGATATGCAGCTGTTATGAATGCCTACAAATTGCAGGCACCGGTCCCCGATATCTTATCATTAATAAGCCATAAACATAAACAATACCAAAAGGATGAATGGAGGGTATTCACCCCACGCCACATGCCCGAAGACACTTTAATTGGACACCTTACCTTCGCTCTTAAGCATGAAGGCATCGAACTGGGACTACTGAAAGTGTTGTTCAAGACAGTGAGTCCAGATGAGTGGGTACATATGATTGCCCAAGAACCTACCGGACAATACAGCCGAAAAATTTGGTTCCTGTATGAGTGGTTAATGGATGCCGCACTAGATCTTCCGAATATGACCGCTGGTAACTACGTAGATTTGATAGACACAAATATACAGTTTGGTTGTATGGCATCGTCCGCCAATTCCAAAAGGCATCGGGTAAGAAACAACCTCCCGGGAACCAGGGATTTTTGCCCGATGATAAGGAAAACTGCTGCGTTAGAGCAATATATCAGGCTTGGCCTTTCCGGAAAAACAAAAGAAATAATGGGGGGTATACATCCCGATGTTATGGCAAGAACCGCCACTTTTCTATTATTGAAAGATTCAAAGGCATCGTATGCTATAGAAGGTGAAAGACCTCCTCAAAACAGGGCACAACGCTGGGGCCGGGCAATGGGGCAGGCAGGCAAAAGCCCGATTACAAGAGAAGAACTGATTCGTCTACAGCAGATCGTTATTGACAATCCCAGATTTACTAAAATGGG
The DNA here is from genome assembly GCA_946886805.1 of uncultured Flammeovirgaceae bacterium. The sequence goes on from CAMPJM010000534.1 coordinate 2,220, forward strand.
ATTCCGCAGGCAGGAAGGTTTTATAGGTGAGCACGACCGCCGTCATGGTACGCCAATTCCTGACCATATCTCGGCTCGCTGGAAAGATGTAGAAATATTAATGGACGGGCTGATAGCGATGGACCGAATGTTGGAAAATGATCCGGATTTTGATGCCGTATTGGCGGCAGCAATGACCGCCTTCGGTTTCGTATTCATCCACCCGTTTGTGGATGGGAACGGAAGGATACATCGCTACCTGATACACCATGTGCTATTGCGGAAAGAATATGTAGCAAAAGGCATGATATTTCCGGTATCTTCCATTATCGTCGAGCGGCTTGATGAATACCGAAAAGCATTAGAAGCATTTTCTTTGTATCGCTTGGAATTGGTGGAATGGCGACCTGATGAAGCCAATAATGTAGAGGTGTTAAATGAAACCATTGATCTGTACCGCTATTTTGATGCTACCAAACAAGCTGAGTTTCTATATAGCTGTGTACAGCAGACAGTCGAACATACCATTCCTGAAGAAGTGGATTATCTGGAAAAATACGACCGGATGAAAAGTTATCTGGACAATTATTTTGAAATGCCTGATAAACTGGTGGCACTATTGATCCGCTTTTTGGAAAGGGGCAATGGACAACTCTCCGAACGTGCCAGAAATAAAGAGTTTAGGGAACTAACGAGCGAAGAAGCAGCACGTATCCAAGATAAATTCAGGGATATATTTCTGTCCGGCAATTCTTGATTTGTAATGTTTCGCAAAAAAACTCTCTCTACGAAGCTAGTGTTTTAACAGGTCGAACGCGACCCTTTGCCTGTGATTGTAGGTATCTAGGAACAGGCTTGATCCAAAACTTCTGCTCTTAGTCAATTTCCGAAAAAAAACTTTGTGCATTAAGCTAAACAGCGGGCATATTCTATCCGTGATTTTATTTGCGTAGTAATTACATAAATTCCTACCTTTGCTTTATGGCAGTGAAGCAAAACATTAAATTAGCAGTGGATGCAGTGGTATTCGGGTATACCTCAAAAGAAGGATTATCTGTTCTCCTGATTAAAAGAAACATCGAACCGTTTAAAGGAGGCTGGGCATTGCCGGGCGGGTTGGTAAAAGATGATGAGTCTCTTGAAGAAGCTATTGAAAGAGAACTGAATGAGGAAACAGGGGTATTCATCAACTACCTGGAGCAGCTTTATACATTTGGAAAGCCTGGAAGAGATCCCCGAAACAGAGTCGTTTCCGTTACCTACTACGGATTGGTTAAGCCCGATGCCTTTGAGGTAAAAGCCGATACCGATGCTAGCGATGCGGCCTGGTTTAACGTAAACAAACTACCTGCCCTCGCTTTCGACCATCAGGATATTCTACGAGTGGCCATCCAGCGCCTACAAGGGAAAATCACCTACGAACCCATAGGATTTGAACTCCTGGAAAAGAAGTTTCCCTTCTCCGAGCTTGAAAAACTGTACCAAACAGTTCTTGGCCGGCCGCTTGACAGAAGGAATTTCAAAAAGAAGATATTGAATTTTGGCTTTTTGGAAGAAACAAATGAGAAACAGCAGCTGACGGGAGCCGGTCGCCCGGGCAATCTGTACCAGTTCAATGTGAAGAAATACTTCCAATTAAAAAGAGAAGGCATTAATTTCCAAATTTAATTATCATCGTAAAACGTTGATAAGCAGACAAATAAATTCAATCCTTTACAATTTGCGTAATT
>CAMPJM010000535.1 GCA_946886805.1 uncultured Flammeovirgaceae bacterium
TTTTTCTCCAGGCTTAGGTATTTCCATTTACCAAAGGGAGGGTCTTCTACTTCAATATAAATGATGTAGCCCGACAATAACACTGTAAAAATGATAAAAAGAATCAATAAACTGGATTGAAGGCTGTTCCTACGCTCCAGTTCATTTATTCTTTTATTAAGGTTTTTGAAAACTTCAGTATTGGTTTTACTGGTGGTCATAATTTTTGTTAGGGGAATATCAAGGAAAAATTCCTAAATCAAGATAACTGATAGCAATTTTATTAAGGACAGTCACAAACGCCGCTGTTCTTAGCCCTTCTATTTTATTTTCGTTTTTTGTGGCTCTTACATTGTGATAGGCTTTCACCATGGTGTCTTCCAATCCCGACATAACAAGGTCAGCTTCACTTGCCCCTTTGATGATAGATTTTTTCATGCTATCATCTAACTTTACCCCACTTGCCTTTTCAATAGCTTCAACAATTCTGAAGTTATTAAGCATGTCATACCTCTGTTCTAATTTACCGAACGATACTCTCGAAAGGTTCTTTAACCACTCAAAATAAGATACTGTTACACCACCAGCATTTAAGTATAAATCAGGTATCAGATAAATACCTTTTTCTAACAATATTTTTTCAGCTCCCGCGGTGACAGGTCCATTTGCAGCCTCTGCAACTATTTTTGCTTTTACATTAGGGGCGTTTTCTTCGGTTATTTGATTTTCTAAAGCTGCCGGAACAAGGATATCACATTCATACTCCAATAATTCAGTAGAATTTTTGATATTTTTCGCATTCTTAAAATTTAAAATCGAGCCGGTTTCTTTTCTATGTTGGAGCACATCGTCGATGATAAAGCCTTTTTCATCATAAATTCCACCTTCATATTCCGCGATTCCTATCACCAAGGCTCCCTCTTCCTGAAGGTATTTCGCTGAGTGGTAGCCAACGTTTCCTAATCCTTGGACGATAATTTTTTTCCCTGCGAGACCAGTCGATAATTTTAATTTATCCATGTCTTCTTTTACGTCCACAGCTTCTCTGATGCCAATAAACACACCACGTCCCGTAGCTTCAGTTCGTCCCCTTATTCCTGACTGAGTAAGCGGTTTCCCTGTGACACAAGCAGTAGCATTAATAGCTTCGGGATAAAAAGTCTGATAGGTATCCATTATCCAAGCCATTTCTCTAGCACCTGTTCCATAATCCGGGGCAGGGACATCCACAGCCGGACCAATGAAGTTTTTCTTGATCAACTCAGTAGTATACCTTCTGGTGATATTTTCGAGCTCGTCTTTTGAATAGTGGCTTACATTGATCCTGACACCACCTTTTGCCCCACCAAATGGCACGTCTACCAAAGCACATTTGTACGTCATAAGTGCCGCCAAAGCTTTCACTTCATCTTCATTGACAGCCATACTAAATCGAATACCTCCTTTTGTAGGCTTTTTATGATGGGAATGTTGAACCCTATAGCCCTGTATTACTTTGTAGCCCCCATCAACAGTTCTCGTAGGAAAGGTGAATTTGTAAATACTGTTGCATTGTTTAATCTGATCAACTAATCCCGGGGCATGCTTAGTGTATTTTGCAGCGTTATCGACAAAACTACAAACATCATCAAAAAAGCTATAATCGGAGTCCTTTTGCATAATAATATCAAAATTAAGGTAAAAAATGTCAACCCTTAAGGTACTGAATTTATTCTGAAGTTTAACAGATGGGAGAGAGAAAGGTTTAAATGTCAGGCGATTGGTGGGGCAGGAGGCAGGAAAAAACAAAGCACGCTCCTCAGGTTAAAAACGAGGAGCGTGCTTTGCCAATGGGTGATCCTTTTTGTTAATAAAGGATTCTAAATTTAATGGTATTTGGAATTGCCTTTAATGCTTTTATAACATCAGGGTTGTAGGCTTTGTCAATATCTGTTATTACGTACCCAATGGTTTCATTTGTTTTTAGGTATTGGCCAGCTATGTTGATATTATGATCAGCCAAAACATTATTGATTTTTGCCAGAATTCCCGGCACATTGTGATGAATATGAATTAATCTATGGGCATTGTCTAATATAGGCAATTGAAGATTAGGGAAATTTACACTGTTTGTAGTGCTTCCGGTATTGATGTACTCTATGATTTTTGAAGGTACGAACCGCGCTATATTTTCCTGAGCCTCTTGTGTGCTGCCACCAATATGGGGCGTTAAAATCACGTTTGGCAGGCCTTTTAATTCGCTTTCAAACGGATCTTTATTGCTTTTTGGCTCCTCAGGGAACACATCCACTCCGCAACCTGCTATTGTACCGTTTTGAATAGCTTCTTTTAAGGCTGGAATATCTACAATATGGCCTCTACTCAAATTTAGGAATATTGATCCTTTTTTCATTACTGAAAATTCCTTTTCTCCAATTATAGATTGGTTTTCCTTTCTGCCATCTACATGAAGACTTATTACATCAACCGTAGAAAAAAGTTCCTCCAATGATTCACATTTTGTAGCGTTACCCAACGCCAGTTTTTCTACAAGATCATAATAATAAACATTCATACCGGCTGATTCTGCCAACACAGATAGCTGGGTGCCTATATTGCCGTATCCAACTATCCCCAACTTTTTGCCACGAATTTCAAAACTTCCTGAGGCTGATTTGTCCCATTCGCCATTGTGCATTTTGGTAGACTTATCTGGTATATTTCTGATAAGCATGATTATTTCCGCCAGCGCAAGTTCCACCACAGATCTGGTGTTGCTATAAGGCGCATTGAAAACCGCAACTCCCTTTTCAAGACATCTGATCAGGTCAATTTGATTTGTGCCTATGCAAAATGCTCCCACTGCAATTAGGCGGTTTGCATTTTCCAATACTTTTGCGGTAACCTGGGTTTTTGATCTTATTCCCAGTACAGAAACATCTTTGATTTTTTCGGACAGCTCGTCTTCATCAAGTCCTGCAGGATAAACTTCTACGTTATATCCTTCTTCTTTCATTATTTTCACAGCATCTTCATGAACATTTTCAAGAAGGAGGATATTAATCCGGTTTTTTGGGTATGATATCGTTGTATTCATTTTGTTAAGGTATAAAAATTCATCAAGACTTGGGGTGATATGGTCTGCATTGTCCAAAACATTTTGTCGGGAAACATTCTCAGTAAAGGCATAAAATTTATTAGCCAGACCGGCAGCTTTTATTTCATAGTCAGTATAGCCATCCCCGATTACGTATACGTCTCCTACTAAGTTCATTGCCTTTAATTGGGCAACCTTTCCATTATTGGAAGAAAGAACGTTTTCCTTATCGAAACCAGTGATATTGCCATTGGAATCATATTCAAAGCTATTGGCAAAGACATTTTCTTCTTTAATGCCATATTCACTTACTATTGGCACAATAAATTCTCTAAAACCATTTGAAATTATAAAAATACGGTCTGCATGGTCTTCAAAGAATGCCCTATTCCGTTGGAAAGAGGTGGACACTAATTTTTTTAAACGTTCGATCAATATGGGCAAATGATCTTTTCTGGCTTCCAGTAAAGCAATTCTTTGATGGAGTGATTCTCGAAAAGAGAGCTGACCGTCCATGCCTCTATTGGTGATTTGCACTATACTTTTAAGAGCGTTGTTTTTATGCGATTTTCCTTCGAGGGAAATTTCTCCCAGCACATCCAGCGCTTCTTTTTTTGTGAAGGTACTGTCAAAATCAATAACGATATAACGTTGGTGTTCCATAAGACAATTAATAAAGGCAGGTAAATAAAATTTGTGTTTATATAGACCCTAAATGGGTGTTCTTGAAGCTGTCGGGATATTTTAAGCCATAACCGAACAATCTGTCCATGCTCGAATGACCAAATAAGATAATACCCGTCAAAATGATCCAGGGAGCAGATGAAAAGGTGCCGATGAAGAAAATAGCAATGGCTATTCCTTTATGATG
>CAMPJM010000536.1 GCA_946886805.1 uncultured Flammeovirgaceae bacterium
ATTTAACTTAAATAAGTTGATAGTCGTCAGATATCCTCCAATAAAAAACGAATGGCAGAAATAGTCCAATCAATTAGAGTCAGAAGTGGCATTAGTGAACGGATTTGCCACCAAATTTGAATCATGGAAGTAGAAATCTAATATTATCGAACCTTTTTTTAAATTGTCAGAATTCAGAGCGTGATGTGACTCATAGTAAAGGAATTCTTAAAATGGCTTACTTATTTCCTATCCGCTTACGAACCCGGCTCAAATTCTCGTTGGAAACCCCTAAATACTAGGCTATATAATGTTGGGGCGCGCGTAGCAATACCTCCGGCCTTCCCTTCAACAGTCTAAGGTATCGTTCCGCCGTATTTCTGCCCAGGTAGCCAATATTATTTTTATGGTTCAGCTGGTTTTGTTGTTCTGCAAGTCAGGGCAAACGCTTTAAATTTTAAGCAACAACTCTCTATATTCTTGGTCTAACAGGGCTTTTTTATTTTTTTAGCCTTGCTTAATTTTGTGCTTTTTCAATTGGCAAACATGCCCAAGGCTATTTTTTTCATCATGCTCATGTTTTTGGCCGCATTGCCTATATAATTGAGCTGCCCGTCTTCCCTCATGATGACATCCAGGCACCAGTGCAGGTTGTTTTCTATTGCCTCGCAAGTTCTTTTTTCTATCCTTCCGTGCCCAAGGTCTTGTTGGACGTCAGTCATGTCTGGCTTTTGGATACGAAAGATTTTTTCTATTTATTTGTTCTTTCAGTTCGGCCAGGTTCTCCTTTGCCATCAAAATATAACCGGCTTCTTTTGCGATGACTTTCTTCGCAGTATCCCTCTGGCAGCCCATCGCATCAATGGTGGCGATGCCGCCTTTTACGGCGATCGGGTCTAAAAATTCCGGGATGGCCGTGATCTCGTTTGACTTCGAGCCGACTTTTTACCTGCCCCAGGCTCAGCCCGTTCTTGGAACAGAAAGCGGAGACAATGTGCAGTTTTGAATCGGAATCCGAGGCCGCCCCCCTAACTGTCTTTCCATCGATGGAGATTACCCTCCTGGAAGGATCTGGAGTGGGTATGGCTATTGTAAAAAGAATGGTCGATAAAGCATGTGGCAGGATTGAACTGGAAAGTGAAGCGGAGAAAGGAACTGTCTTCAAAGTTTTTTTAAGGTGTAGCATCTAATACCTCGATAATGACAATTTATTAGATGCTCTACTTAATGCTATGGATACACCATCGACAAAAAAGCAATGGCATCCGGATACCTGAATGAACCGGCTCAACAGACCTGCAAAAAACGTCATACCGGTAGGTAGATGGCCATACTTTCGGCAATGGTGACAATGGAAATATCCACAATGGTCCCTTCAAAACCGAACAATGGTGATAAATTGGTGATAAAGAGCCAAACATAGAAGCTACAAGCAAACCTGAAAATGCTGTTTGACGAGACCAAGCCTGCCCCCTATTCGCTGCTGCCCTCAGCCATGTCATTCCATACTAAAACCAAAGCAATGCATCTTGCAAGCTCAATTAAGATAACTCCACCATATATTCCCGATAATCCCTAAGAAATATTAAAGCCAAGGCAAACATAAGTACAGAGCCCTATAATCCAATTCAGGGAAATGGAAATTATCTTCACATTTTTCTGAAACCTTGGGCAACAACCTGTAATTCACTTTAGCCAATGGGGATACATCATAAGATCAAACCGTTTGCAACGGGAATACTGGTTGAACCGCTGCTAAAACAAATAATAAAATTGTGCTAGAGAGGAATAAAAAACACCATTTATTTAGTACTTTGGGGCTTTGATTAAACAACAAACTTAAAACCATGATAAAAAAAACAATCCTCATTTGTGTAGTAGCCTTCCTTTCTACGACTGCATATGCCCAAAAAGCAGATAAAAATGGCTGGATCCCCCTTTGGGATGGCGAAACTCTTGACGGGTGGAAAGCCAGCGAAAACCCTGAGTCCTTTTCCATAGAAGACGGAGTCATTAAGGTGGACGGCCCAAGGGCTCATCTATTTTATGTCGGCCCTGTGGCAGACCATGACTTCAAAAACTTTGAGTTCAAAGCTCAGGTAAAGACGGGGCCTAAGGCAAACTCAGGTATTTTTTTCCACACAGAATTTCAGGAAGAGGGATGGCCTGCTAAAGGATATGAAATTCAGGTCAATCAGTCGCATGGTGATTGGAGGAAAACAGGAAGTGTATACTCCTTTGATGATGTAAAGGAAGTTTACGTCGATGATAACGAGTGGTACACCCAACATTTTATTGTCGAAGGTGACAAAGTAACAGTCAAAATTAATGGTAAAACCGTAGTTGAATACGACGAGTCTGAAGACAAAGACAGGTCGGCAGATGCGGGGGAGAAAAAAATAGGACGAGGCACTTTTGCTTTACAGGCCCACGATCCTGAGAGTGTTGTGTATTTCAAGGACATAATGGTAAAACCATTGCCGTAGTATTTTAACTATTCTTTTCATTACTAAAACCTACTCCAAGAGCTGTCCCCTGACAGCTCTTTCTGGTAAAGCCCAGCTCTTTCCGTAGTGATTCGGCTAAAGCCAAATTTACACAGGCTGTCCATGGCCGCAGCCTGCGTAAATTCGATTTTGCCATGACCATGCATATGAGGAGGTCATTTCAATTTAGTAGCCTATTTTAGGAATTATTCTACCTTCTCACAGTTCTACTGTTGCCTCAATCACTGAAAAGCAATCCATAACACTCCTCCAAGAGCTGTCCTTCGACAGCTCTTCCGACTATCTTAATTGCTGTCCCCTGACAGCTCTTTCTGATAAAGCCTTGCAATCACCGGCAATCAATCCATAACACACATTCCCCGGGGATCCCTCAAAGCTACAGCCAGAACCTTCCTTTTTCGGTCTTCGAAATGCGTTCCCTCCAGAAATATTGGTTGATCCAATTTTCTACAAAACTGGCATTTTATAACAGACTTCTTCCTTAAAGACACAAAATAAAATCTATCGCAAAGAACTCTGCCCCATCTTAAATCTCCATCAGCCTATTTTTATCCTATTTAAAAAACTTTAGCTTTGTTAGTGTTAAATGGTAGAAGTATTAGGACATTTGACGCAAATCCCATAAAAAATAATCATGGAAAAAAAAATCGTTAAGTTGTTTTTAAGATTCTCAATATCAATTGGATTCTTGTCAGCCGTTGCCGACAGATTTGGAATGTGGAGTGAAAAAGTTTCGGTCTGGGGCAACTGGGATAATTTTCTGAGCTACACACAAATAATAAATCCATGGATTCCACAAGCAATGATCCCGACCGTCGGAATAATAGCAACAGCAGCAGAAATAGTTTTTGCGGTTTTTCTCTTACTTGGATTCAAAACCGAGTTGTTTGCAAAATTGAGCGGGGTTCTTCTGCTTATATTTGCTTTATCAATGACTTTCTCTACAGGTGTAAAAGGGGCATTTGATTATTCTGTTTTTAGTGCTTCAGCCGCAGCATTTGCTTTGAGCCTAATGAAAACAAAATACTTGGAGCTGGATAGCATGATTTCAAAATGAAGTAGCTGCCAAAAAAAAAGCGATTTAGCCGTCGATGTTGCTCTTGTTACTCATGCCATTCATCCAACCTTGCAATGCGTTTATCCAGTTGCTAAAGGAAAATTAGTGTCATGTCAAGCATAAATTAGAAACTCGACGAGATTATAGCAGAAGGTCGGTTTTACCAACAAGGTCTAAAAGATACTAAAATTTAGTAAAACTGCTCTTCTGCCATTGCCCGTACAAGATCTCATAGATAAACTTCCGGTTTTTTTCAAGAACGAAAATTTCAAAAAAACCTGAAATACATGCTTACATTATGCCTGGATAAATCCGGAGATAAACCTCCAAGGCCATCGGAGTTTTGCCATACACTTCTTCCAACTCATCAGGACTTATGTA
>CAMPJM010000537.1 GCA_946886805.1 uncultured Flammeovirgaceae bacterium
AAAATATTTCCAGATAACAATTTAATAAAATACACATGGGATTATGCCCACAATCACAGCTTTTTTTAGACTTCGTTCTTAGTGGCAGTAGTAAAATAGATGCTTATAAATTAGCTTTTGAACCTGATTCAAATATTAAAGATAGCAGTTTGGAAACTTACGCTAAACGTATATTAGCACAGGCAGAAAGCAAAAAGTACTTAAGCGATAGAAAGATAAACAATAGTACTCAGGCTTTTGAGCTTATGCAAGCTATTAAATTTCTTAATGAAATGCTTTTGGGAGACCTTACCACGATAAACCGCATCCACACGCTAAGGGAAAAAAGACAGACAATAAACGATTTATGTAAACTTATTGAAGTAGTAATTCCTAGTAATAGGCTAGAGGATGAATTTATAGTAAGCGATTGTGTTTTCAAGTTGCACACGGCTGAGAATATAATGTCAATTAGTGCTGAAAATGCTTTAAGCATTTTAAAAAATTCAAAAGGGGGCAATGTGCTTTCAATTGACAGTAAAGGTAATATTATACAGATTTTACCGCTTTCCGGTGGATCTAAAGATTTAAACTTACGTGATGCCGTGGCAAGTGGTAAGTTTAGAATTTGTGTAAAAAAATCTGATTTGGAGGAAAAAGGGGAGCTATCAGAATTTTAGTAAAGTGTAAAGGTTTTGTAATAGTGTTTATTTGTTGTTTCTGTTGAAAAATAGCCTCTATATCCCGTGAGAAGGATTTTGGAGGCTATTGCTTTTTAATGGGTTTGGTAATTGTTTGGTAATGGATATTGATAAAGATTGGTAAGGGGAGCAATCAGGCGTTAACATCCGTTGTGAGGTGTAATATATTGTATATCAGCGTATTATATCTTTTTTAGGCTAATCTAACAATTCCAAATTGTGGGAAAACCTAGAGGACAACCAAGCATAAATTTTTATTACCGGAAAATATCGGGATAAATCAAGCAGCTAAAGCCTTTTTTACCTTATTAGCCGTATCTTTTGAACAATCACAAAGTTTAGCTATTTCTCTACACGAATGACCCGCATTAAGATATTTAATAATGGCTTTATGTTTGCTTAAGAACTTTTCTTTGTCCTCTGTAGTGCCTGTTTTACGGCCTGTAGACAATCCTTTTGCTTTTCGGCTCTGTATACCTGATTTAATTCTATAGCTTAATTGTTGGCTCTCCATTTCGCTAATTTGACTCATTAATGTAACTATTAATTGAGTAAATATTTTGTCCTGAGGTGTACCAGATCCTATTAACACGCCCAATGTATGAACATATACGCTTATACCCTTTTGTTCTAGTTCCTTTAGTAAAGATAACACCTCGATTGTATTCCTTCCTAATCGGGAAATCTCATGTACTAGAATGATTTTGGTATCATTTGAGTTTTCTAAATATGTAATAGCTTTTTGCAGTTCTTTTCTTTCCGTAATTGATTTGCTGAAGCCTGATATATTTTCACTAAATGTTTTAACTACTTCAAATTTATCTAGTAGAGATAGCTCTGATATTTGTCTTTTAGTGTTTTGTTCTTTGTTGCTTACTCGTGAATAAATGATTGCTCTCTTCATGGTGTGTGACCTAATATTAGCTTTAGTTTGAACTAGGACAAATATAAAACGGATTATCCTATATTAAAAGCTTTTTGCAAACTTTTTAGGACAATGTTTAATTTATGACAGCTTGCACCCGTTTTTAAGCCTGAATAGGATTTTTCATAGAAAAAATTGCACCGCCACCCCCTCACGTCCGTAAGGGCATATAACTGCGGATTACTAAATTGAAAATCTTTAAACTAGATAATTATCGTTTTCGTCTAGTCTAGTATTAAGGCTATGTATATAATTTTCAGTTGTCTTTATACTACTATGACCTAACGATTCCGATATATCAGAAAGTTGTACGTTGTTATCATTCAGGATGCTTGCATATGTATGTCTAGCCACATAAAAAACAATTTCTTCAGATCTCGTTATCTTAAGCTCTTCAGCAATTTGTCTAATGTCCTTATTGATTTTTTTTAATGCTCCTTTCATTCGAGATTTCGCTGTTTTATCGGGCAAATTTGGCTCAAGAACGGGAAAAATAAAGGGATCGTTATCTGAATATTGTTCCAAGATAACCGCCATCCTTTCGGAAATTTTAATGCTTATTTCTTTTTCTTCCTTATTGGTATCTTCAGTTTTTGATCTAATATAATTTACTCTATCGTTTATTATGTTTTTCTTAGTTAAAAGACATAGGTCTTTAAAGTTAATTCCACGTGCTAGAAAACTGAAAGCGAAGTAATTCTGGCTATTCCTTAATCTTGTGTTTGGATTAGTTGGATAATCTAAAATTGAAAGGATCTCTTCTTTAGATAACGCAAATTTTGACTTTGCCTTCTTGTTCTTAATGGCATAGCCTTTTTTACCAAAACCTTTACCGTGATTGTTCGAGAATGGATAAAGAGCTAAAGGAATAATGTTATTTTCAATAGCACGATTAAAAGCCGCCCTTAGCGTTCTCATATACATACTTATTGTTGTGGTTCCACACGTCTTTTTTAAATGTTCTCCAAATTCTTTCAAAAATATTGGTGTAATGTCAGTAAATCTTAAGTTACTGCCTTTAAAACCTATTAGACTAGTTCGAGTGTCATTGTAAATATCCCCATTCCCCCGTTTTCCATTTTTATAGTTTTCCTTAACTATTGTATCTAAATATTCAGATACCGTACAATCTTGTAAATTTTCACCAAAAAACTTTTCTTCAAAAGCGTGAAATGAGAAATGCTCTATTTCCTCTAAAGCTTTTGCGGCCTTTTCTTCAATAGCATTCAGTTTAATATTTTTATCAGGGGATTTTTTAAATTTATTGGTTTTAAAATTATACTCTGATTCTGTTACGTAAATTTTTAAACCGTACTCTCTTTTGTCACCTCGATTTATTACTCTCAGATATAAAGGAATTGTACCGTCTTTTTTTGCTCTGTATGTGGCTGCAATTATTCTGGCCGTTGATATTAATTTCTTGCTCATTTGATCGTAATTTTAGGTAAAAAAGCTTACCAGTTATTTAACCAGTTTTTAACCGGAAAACATTTTTAACCAGTTTTTTAACCAGTAAAATTGATAATTAATCAAAGATAAGAATAAGTTTAATCTTATCAAAAAGCATGAAATAAGCTAAACAAGAATGATTTTAGTAAAATTGAAAAAGTGTGTGAAAAGCAATGAAAGCTAAAAAATACCGCCTTACAAGCAGGGGGTCACTGGTTCGAATCCAGTACGTCCCACGGTGAAAATCAAGCACTTACAACGAAAATTTGTAAGTGCTTTTTTTATGTTGATCCATCATTCTTCCTTTTTACAGTTTTGCTGTGGCTTAGATAATTGAAAAACAATCCATAACACACATTCTCGGACCTGTTCTCCGAATCGAGTCCGGAGTCTTTCGAACGGGATCCTCAAAACTACGGCCCTGAATTTCCCTTTTGTGGTATTTGAAAATGTTCTCCCAAGGGTTCCCCCTGGAAATATTTGCTTCATCGGTTTTTTTTCTGGTCTTTAATCTTTTTATGTCGCCATACGAAACCCAGTTGTATTAAGACTAAGAAGTGTAAATTTGTCTGGATAATTCAGTTATAATATTATTTTGTCGGTATGATTAGATGTTTTTACACAAGAGATAACGAATTGTGTTGGGGGATAAGAATCCCTCGGATTTAAGTAATGAAGTTTCCAGCCAAATTGTTTGGGTAGATTTGCAAGAGCCTTCGCCAGATGAGCAGAAGAAAGTGGAAGAATATTTTGGTATAGAATTCTTCACTCCACAGGAAGCCGCAGAGATTGAGAGTAGCTCCCGGTTTTTCGAAGATAGTAGCGGTTTTGAAGCTAATAGTGCTTTTCTTGTAAAACA
>CAMPJM010000538.1 GCA_946886805.1 uncultured Flammeovirgaceae bacterium
CTATAGAACAGCATGTTTATCATCATGAAAAAGTAAGCAGCTCTGTTTTAGTGGGATCAATTACAGAGGAAGAACAGCAGGATGAAACTGATGTGCAACGATACAGACGAAGACTAAGTATAAACTGGCAAAATCAGCTTGGGCTTAATAAAACGATTGTGAATCAACCCTACTTATCAGCTGCGAATTTTTCTATTCAAAAATCAGTTTTTGAAAAACTCAGAGGATTTGATGAAAAACTTTCTGATTGCGAAGATCACGATTTAGCTATTCGGGTTCAGGAAAATAACATCCCTATATATTTCGATCCGGCAATAATCGGATGGCATGACGATTTTATAACTACCAAAAAGTATTTAAGCCGCTTAAAGGAATATAATAAAGCGTATAAGTATTTATCTACCTTAAGAGATTGGGGCAAGGAGCCTCATCCGCTTTCCTTTGCTAAAAACACCGCTTATTGGATATTGTCATTTCCGGTTTGGATTAACTGGATGGACAATGAATCCTTGCTGTGGCTTCCCGAGAACATCAGGTATAGGTTGTATGATGCTATTTTATTTAGTCAATCGAAAGTTTTTCCAAGATGAAGAAAATAGTATATATTGTGTCGGATATAAACAAGGCCTTAGCTTTTGAATGGATAGCCGAATCATTAAGGTTATCTTATGACTTATACTTTATTTTTTTAAATAGTGGGGAAGGACAGACGGAACAAGTTATTAAAGGTAAAGGAATAGCCTGTTATCGTATTCATTATAAGAATAAAAGTGATATAATTTCGGCTTTTTTCAAGGTTGTAAAGTTACTTCTCCATATAAAGCCGTATTTGATCCATACTCACTTATTTGAGGCGTCTCTTATTGGACTTCTGGCAGGCAGAGTACTGGGGGTAAAAAGAAGGATTTATACACGGCATCATGCTACCATTCATCATCAATATTTCCCAAGGGCGGTATATTATGATAAGATCATTAACTCCATGGCCACGTCCATTATTGCGGTAAGCCAGAGTATAGTGGATATTCTTACAGAAAAGGAAGGAGTGCGGTCAGAAAAAGTAACCCTCATTCATCACGGCTTTGACCTAACCTTGTTTGAAAACTTGGAAGAAGAGCGCGTCGGGCTTATCAGGGAAAAGTATAATATTCAAAAGTATCAAGGGCCGATAATTGGAGCAATTTCGCGCTATACGGAGTGGAAGGGAATCCAATTTATTATCCCTGCATTCAAAAGTATTTTAAATAATTACCCTAATGCCAAACTTATTTTGGCCAACGCCAAAGGTGATTATGCTAGTCGTATCAAAGAAGAACTTATGCAAATCTCTCCGGATAATTATAGGGAAATTGAATTTGAGACAGATATCGCTGCATTATACCATACCTTTGATGTTTTTGTCCATGTGCCGATAGATCCCTCCTGTGAGGCATTCGGTCAACCTTATGTAGAGGCATTGGCAGCGGGAATTCCATCTGTTTTTACGTTATCCGGGATTGCTCATGAATTTATACGACATGGACATAATGCAATGGTAGTGCCTTACAAAGACCATGGACCTATTAAAGATGCAATTTCGAAATTGCTGACATCCCCAGAAATTAGAAACAGATATAAGGGAAACGGGAAAAAAGATGTTGAAAAAAACTTTGCACTATCAACAATGATTGACAATCTGGTAGATTTTTATGAGTTGCAATAAAACGAACACTCCATTTTTTTCTATTATTGTTCCTACCTACAACCGTGCGGATCGGATCGGATGTACACTTCTATCTGTTTTGAATCAAACATATTGTGACTTTGAGTTAATTGTAGTAGATGATGGGAGTACTGATGATACAGCCGAGATAGTTAAAAAGTTCTTGGATGGACGATTGGCGTATATGAAGAAGAAAAATGAGGAGCGCGGTGCAGCAAGGAATTATGGGATTAATTTGGCAAGGGGCAGGTATATAACTTTTCTTGATTCTGACGATAGGCTATATCCTCATCATTTCCAGGTAGCACACGACTTTATCCTGAAAGAAAAATTCCCTCCTTTCTTTCATTCAGGCTATGAAATTAGGGATGAAGACAGTAAGGTAATTAGCAAGGTAGTAAGTAAGGGGGGGGGGTTAAACAATAAATTAGTTAAAGGTAACTTCCTGAGCTGCATTGGTGTATTTGTTCGAGCCGAAATAGTAAAGAAGAACTTATTTAATGAAGATAGAGCTTTAGCAGGTTCTGAAGACTATGAATTATGGATGCGATTAGCCTGTCAATATCCTTTATTAGGAATCCCGCAAGTAACAGCCTTTATGATACAGCATAAAGAGAGAAGCGTTGTTAATTTTAATGCGGAAAAGCTTGAAAAAAGAATAAATTTGGTTCGTGAAAATCTGCAAAAGGATCAATCTGTTTCTTCTTTTTATAAAGATAAACTAAAGGTAATGTCAGCACATTTGGATATGTATTTGGCACTTCATTTATTAATGAAAAAAAATAGAAAAAAGGCTTTTCGCTATATGAAGGGTGCCATAAAATCACACCCTCGTACTTTACTTACTCGAAATATGCTGAGCCTTTTTTATAAATCAATAACTTTTAAACAGAATGGTCAAATTAATTAATCCTATAAACGACAATCCTTTGGAAAGAACTGAAAAAGGTTTGGTAGATAAAATGGGAGCTGTTTTTCCTCTTGTAAGGGGAGCCTACCGGTTTGTTGAGGCATCTAATTATACAGACAATTTTGGCTATCAGTGGAATAAATTCCAAAAGACACAAATAGATAGGGCACTAACGCAGCATCAACAAAGCACCGAAAGGTTTTTTGCACAAACAGGCTGGAAAAATAAAAATCTGCAAAATAAAAATGTACTGGAAGTAGGATCAGGAGCAGGAAGATTTTCTCAGGTAATTTTGTCTAATACAAAGGCAAACCTTTACAGTATAGATTACTCTTCAGCTGTAGAGGCAAACTTTAAAAACAATGGTCCCCATGAGCGATTAAATCTTTTTCAGGCGAGCATTTACGGAATGCCCTTCGAACCTGAAAGTTTTGATAAGGTTTTTTGTTTTGGCGTGCTACAGCATACTCCCGATTTTAAACAATCAATAAGACAGCTTTGCAGAATGGTAAAACCTGGTGGGGAACTTGTTATTGATTTTTACCCTATTCGTGGTTGGTATACAAAAATTCATGCTAAATATTTATTCAGGCCTTTGACCAAACAGCTAAAACATGCTGCACTACTTTCCTTGATTGAAAAGAATGCAGATGGCTTAATAGCGGCCTATAAATTTTTGCATAGAGTAAAATTAGGGGTTTTAAGCCGTTTTATACCTATTTGTGATATTAAAAATACACTTCCTGAAGGTCTAAGTGCAGTTGAATTGAAAGAGTGGGTGATTCTGGACACTTTCGATATGTTTTCTCCTGCTTATGATCACCCACAAAGGATTAAGAAGGTTGCCAAATGGATAAATGAAGAAGGGCTGCGGGTAAGTTTCGCTGATTTTGTGGAATTTGGTGGGAATAACAAAGCTGCAGTTGTGAGGGCATTAAAACTTATAAAGTAAATATGTGCGGTATAATAGGTTATTTTTGCCAATCAATTTTTCCTATGGCAAAGGAAAGAATACAAAAAGCTACCGAAGTACAAGGACATAGGGGACCAGATGCTACGGGATATTTCTTTTCAAAAGATGGAAGAGTTGGGTTTGGTCATAACCGGCTCAGTATCATTGACCTTTCAGAACGCTCCAATCAACCTTTTTTTTCCAAGGATGGACGTTATGTCATTATTTATAATGGTGAAATTTATAATTTCCGGGAAATTAAGGAGAACCTTAATTTAGACACCCGAACTACTTCTGATACAGAGGTAATTTTACTGGCATTTATCCTACAGGGACCTGGCTTTA
>CAMPJM010000539.1 GCA_946886805.1 uncultured Flammeovirgaceae bacterium
GATCATCCATGTGGTAGGCGTTATCAGGCTAATTTCAAATAGATATGTGCTTAAGCCAACGGTCATAATTCCACCTATTACAATGAGGTGGTTGACATAAAGCGCAACAATGTTATTCTTTACCAACACCACACTTCCCAGCACCACCAGGACACCCAAAGTAATAGGAATTTCTGTTGAGGTGAAGATGAGCGCTGATTCTCCTTGTCCCAGATCCTTCCATATCTCAGCGGCAAAATTATCTCTGAAATCACGGAATGCCGTAAGCAGGGCATAAGTAACGATGAGAAGGACTAAACCTGGCGCAAAGGTCTTTATGAATTTCCTTCTCTCCATGCGATTCATAGGCTTCCGCTTTGTTCTCAGTTTTTCATCGAGGGCAGTTGGTGGGGGCAAGCGGTTGAGCATCCATACAAAAAATAGCATCGGAATAAAGAAGATGATGCCTGTGAGAAAAGGCATCCAAAAGGGGCTCACACCCTGCAATAAAAGAAACTTTCCGACTGTTTTGACCAGACCGGACGAAAAGATAAAGCTGACAGAAAGCCCCGCTCCAAGCACTTCTGTATACCTTCTGCCTTCGAGGTAACTGAAAACCAGTCCCCAGATCATCCCCAGAGGCAAGCCATTGGTGAATAGAAAGATGATGTTGTAAGGTGCAGGAGTAATGGCAAATAAAAGCAATGATGCTCCGGCCATGGCAGTAAGAATGAGAATATTTTGTGCCCTGCGCTCGCTCGTCATTTCAGAGACAATCTTTATTCCAATAAATTTAGAAACGGTATAGCCGATGACCTGTGCGGTGATCAATAGTACCTTATAGTCTATACCCCATATTTCCATATCCTGAAAGGTTGCTACTGCAAAAGGTTTCCTAAAGGCATACATGCAGGAATAAGTGCAAAAGGAAGCTATAATAGCATATAATGAAAAACTGACGTCATTTGTGTTTTTTAGGAAGTCGTTTATCCTTGTATTAATTGTTCCAGCCACCATTGACAGTTTTAAATAATTTGCACCAAATTTTAAACCGACAAGGTAGTTCTGCAGGATTACGTAGTGATGTTGATAATGTAAACTTTTGGTGAAGTCAAAGTATTAGTTATATGGTTTGCAAAACGGGAACTTTTAATTAAGTTTACATTGTTTCTAAGAATAGCAAGTGGAATGAGAATAATTGCCAGACGTACCCTAAAAGAGTTTTGGGATAAATATTCAGATTCAGAAGAACAACTATCGGAGTGGTATAATATAGCCTCAAAATCTATTTGGAAAAACCCTAATGAAGTGAAAGCCGCATTTCCAAGTGCAGATCCAGTCGGAAACAATCGGATAGTTTTTAATATATGCCATAATAAATATCGTCTTATAGTTGTCTTCAGATACAATATACAAATGGCATTCATTCGTTTTGTGGGAACACACAAGGAATATGATAATATTACCGACATTAAACACATATAGGCATGAAAGTTAGAGCAGTAAGAACAGAAAGTGATTACAAAAACATGCTCAAGAGAATTGACGAGTTAATAGATTGCGAAGAAGATTCTATTGAGGAAGAGGAGTTAGAAGTTATTTCCTTGTTGGTTTGGGATTACGAAGAAAAGCATTATCCTATTGGAAAATTGCCCCCAATACAAGCTATTAAAGCCAGAATGCAGGAGCTGAATTTGCGACCAAAAGACTTGACAAAAATCATTGGAGATAAAGGCAGGGTTTCAGAGGTTCTTTCTATGAAACGAAAGCTGACATTAAGAATGATTAGAAATTTGAACAAACAACTTAATATTCCAATCGAAACGCTGGTGCAGGAATATTAATAGCAGGGGATCATTAAATGTAAAAGATGATGCCGCCCCTGGTCTTTCAATACTCATTTTTTTACAATATGTTAACATAAACTTAAACTAGTGAGACGTTCGCTGTCTTAAATTTTTTCGACTTTTGCGGCTATGAACACAACAAATAAAGCAGACATAGCCATCATTGGGGGTGGAATTGTTGGCATTGCCCATGCTTATATGGCTGCAAAAAAAGGATATAAGATTGTGTTGTTCGATAGAAGCCAAAAGGCTGTGGGCGCTTCTGTAAGAAATTTCGGTCTTATCTGGCCTATCGGACAGGGTATCGAAACACTCGGTAGAGCCATGAGAAGCAGAAATCATTGGTTGGAGATAGGAAAGCAGGCAAACTTGAGTATCAGAAAAAACGGATCACTGCACCTGGCTCATCAGAAAGAAGAAATGGATGTTCTGGAGGAATTTATGCAGAATGCTCCGGCTTACGGATGCTCTTTGATCTCCCCTGAAGAAGCTTTCAAAAAGAATGCACTAATAAAAAGGGAAAATCTATTGGGCGCTTTGTGGAGTCCAACAGAGCTGACGGTAAACCCCAGGGAAAGTCTTGAGAGATTACCCTTATGGTTGGAAGAAAAATATGGTGTGATCTTAAAGTATGGCGAAGTGGTTAAAGACATTGCCTATCCCAAAGTCACTTTAAGCTCTGGCGAAATCTGGACTGCTGAAAAAGTCTTTGTTTGTGGCGGATCAGATTTTGAAACTTTATATCCGGAAATTTTTAAGCATTCCGGGCTGATAAAATGTAAGTTACAAATGATGCGGGCTAAATCTCCGATAGAAGAAAAGGTTTTTGGTGCGAGCCTTTGTGCAGGCCTCACCCTGGGCCATTATGCCAGCTTTGGCAAATGCCCATCCCTCGAAAAATTGAGAGACAAATTTGATGCTGAATATCCGGACCATGTAAGGCATGGGATTCATGTTTTACTGGCAATCAACAGCCATGGCGATCTGGTGATTGGCGATTCTCACGAATACAGCTTAAATCCCGATCCTTTTGACAAGGAAAAGATCAATCAATTGATTTTGGATTATTTAAGGAGCTTTATAACGATAGATAATTTTCAAATTACTGAACGGTGGCATGGCGTATATCCAAAATTGCCCGATAAAACAGAATTTATGGCAGAACCAGAAGCTGGCGTGAAAATAGTCACTGGTCTCAGCGGCGCGGGAATGACACTTTCTTTTGGCCTTGCAGAGGAAAATATTGATCAGATGTAAGTGTTTTATAGTGGTTTATGTTTTTCCATTCTTTGTAAAAATGCAATGATATCATACCAATAAATTTGGTGGTATTCTGGCAATTTTTTCCAAAACAAATATCAAAACATCTCTTGCGATCTTGACTCAATTTTTTCCACAATCTTTTAAAGGTTTATGTCAACAATTTAAGCAGTGATAAAATTTTGCCATACCTTGAACCTTGAACAAACCATGAACCATGAACCTTGAACTTTTAACCTTAAACTTTAAACTGTATTCCCAGCTTATGGGACAATAAAATAAATCACCAGCATTTTAGCCGGTTTTTCACTTTTATTAACAGGTAAATGTGGCTTTGAAGCATCAAAGAAAAATGAATCCCCTTCCTGCAGTAATATCACTTCGTTGTCCAGGTGGTATTCGATTTCGCCTTCTAAGATATATTTAAATTCAAATCCGTCTGTTGTAGTAGCATTGCTTGCTGTTTTCTGCCCTACTTCTAAAATTGCTATTTCAATGCTGATATTGCTAAAATTATGGCCCAGGACATAATGGTATAAAAAGCCTTCTCTACTTTCTTTTTCATAGGACTTATAGGTTCCCTTTTTTATATGGAGATAATTGCTGCCATTCACGAGAGTCATATCTTCAAAAAAGTCTTTTAAGGAAATCCCAAGAGATTGAATAAGTGAGAGGATAACAGGTAGTGAAGGAACAGTCCTCGAATTTTCTATTTTTGATAATAATCCTTTGCTGATATTGGACTTAGTGCTTAATTCCTGTAGGGTCAGATTCCTTTCTTGCCTAAGTGCTTTAATTTTTCTGCCGATTCTTGAAATA
>CAMPJM010000540.1 GCA_946886805.1 uncultured Flammeovirgaceae bacterium
AATAAGTATATTTTTCATGATGGAAAATATTATAGGTCAGACATTACTAAAGCCTCTGATAAGCTTAAGCCATTATCTAAATCAATTATATAAGGACATTCTTGACCTGAATGTTTTGAATTTTGACTCGAACTGGGTTGCAGGTGGCAAGAATGTCGCTTTTAAACAAGTGATCGGGTTTTATATGACCTGCCCCTATTCATCTTAGCTATTTTCCTCGTTTGAAATTTATGCATATGCCAGCAATATTTTCTTGAAAATTTTAGAAGTTTTAGAATCTATGCTGACATACTGTTGTCATCAGGTGCCTTTATCTTTATTCCATTAATTAAAATTGATAACCAAAATTTTAAGACGATGGAAACTAAAATTGTAAATCCCAAAACTTTCTTCTACAGCGAAGGAAAAACAACGCTTAATAAAATTCATGAATATGCAGACAGGGAGATGCCGAAGCTTTTAAAAGAAATGGAGATTAATGGACTTAAAGAAGATGGCCCTATGGAATTCATTTACCTGGGAGTGACTGACGAATTGGACAAGGAATTCATCCTCCGCATATCTGTTCCCGTAAAAGAAGAAAAAGCTGCGCCTAAAGGATTCCATTTTTCCCAACAAGGCGAATTTAAATGTGTAAGCACTGAATATAAAGGTGATGTGGGTAAAATGTTCCCTGTATACGAAATGATGTACAACAAAATCTACAAAGATAACTATCATCCTAAAAGTGAAATTCGCGAAGTTTATCACTTGTGGGAAAATCCTACTTCTGAAAGAAATATTACCGAAATTCAAATAGGTATAAATTAAATATTAGGGGAGCTTGCACTTTGAAAAGACTCCCCTATTTTTACGTATGAATCGTATAGAACGTCTCCATGCAATTACAACCGTTTTACAAAGCAAACGGATAGTAAAGGCAGAAGAATTGTCCAGGAAGTTTGAAGTTAGTCTGCGTACCATCTACAGGGATATCAGATCGTTGGAAGCGGGAGGAATGCCCATTGGAGCGGAAGCAGGTATAGGTTACTTTTTAATAGATGGATATCATCTCCCACCAATTATGTTTACCAAAGAAGAAGGCCGTTCACTAATAATGGCAGGAAAACTAATGGAAAAAGTTAGCGATCCTTCTGTTAATGTTCCTTTTCAAGCTGCACTTACAAAAGTGCGTGCTGTTTTGGACAATGAGAAAAAAGATGAGCTCCAGGGTCTTGAGGAAAGGATCATCGTCAACCCCTTTTCAGATAATACCCCAGCCCCCAATAATGCAGTGTTGGATAAAGTAAAGGAAGCCATCATTCAAAAATTTGTGCTTGAGGTAGAGTATTATTCCAATTATAAAGGGGAAGCCACAATACGGAAGGTCGAATCGATCGGGCTAACTTACTACAGTAATCATTGGCACTTGATTGCCTTCTGTCAGCTTAGAAAAGATTACCGGGATTTTAGAACTGATAGAATGGGGAAAGTAAGAGTCCTTTCAGAAAGGTTTCAATCGTTTAGGCACCCAAGTTTACAGGAATATATCGATTTGTTATTTAAGGATACAACTTTAAGCAGGGTTGTTATAAAAGTTCAGGCGTCAATCCACCGGTATATTACCGATAGCAAATATAGTATGGGGCTTGTACAGGAAAAGCAGGAAGGTGATTTCTGGGTTTTAACTTTTGCTACCACCTGCTTGAAATATTTTGCCCGATGGCTGCTCTTAATGCTCGACAAAGTAGAAATACTAGAACCTCAGGAATTAAAAGATAACATGCAGCACTTTGCCTCTACGATACATCAGCATTATAGCATTCACGAGTAATTTTAGGTAATGCTTCATTGTAAACCGCCTTTGGGGTTTTGGGGAACTGCACCCGTCAGTACGCCTTTTTACCGTCAGACGGCTCGTAACTTATCAGAGAAGTACTTCGCCATTGTAACAGCCATAGTTGTATCGCAGTTAGCAGAGCTCGTTTCCGTTTCTGAATCCAGTGCAAATATAAGCTGTAAATAAATACCAGAATTATCTTATATTTGTAAATCTACAATAGAATTTTATCTCAAATCTGTAAACCTATTTCAGGACGACACACAATTTTCAATCCTGCTAATCTTTTAATCCTGTAAATCCAGATTCAGACAAAAGTGCAGAAGCTAAAAGGTAGCCTATCGAGCGGGACGCTCTAAGAAAAGTGGACGTAGCGAGACGCTACGACCAGTGTGATTATCGATCAAATGGAGTCTAAATTTTCTGAGGTGATCATTTCATGCTTATAAAATTGGACATTGCCTGTATCCACGTTGTACATTCCACCAATTAAAGCTATTTCACCACTTTTAATTAACTCTGCAAGGATCTCACTTTTTGCCGCAATTTGTTTTACGGTAAATTGAACGTTTAATTCTGACACTTTTGCAACAAACTCTTCATTGCCGGAATTTCTGTTTTCTTTAGTTGTAATTTCAGCTTCCAGCGCTGGTTTTACCTTGTTAAGCAAAGCGGTGAGATTGCCCATTTCTACGTGGTCACAAGCTCCTTTAATGGCACCGCATTTCGAATGACCCAAAACTACAATTAATTTAGAACCAGCCACTTTGCATGCAAATTCCATACTTCCCAACACGTCCTCATTGAGAACATTTCCCGCAATTCGGCAGCTAAAGATATCACCCAGTCCCTGATCAAAAATCAATTCGGCAGAGGTCCTGGAATCAATACAGCTAAGTATGCAGGCAAAGGGATGTTGTCCGTCTGAGGTTTCGTTTACTTGTTGCAAGAGGTTTCGGTTTATTTTAAGGTTGTTCATAAACCGCATGTTTCCCTCCTCAAGTCTTTCAATAATTGTCAAAGGTGTAAGCTGCATTTGCATCTCCTTTGTAAGTGTTCTCATAATTTCAAATTATTATTTATAAATTAAATTTCAACTTTTAGTGATGTCAGTAATATTGGATCATAACAACCAGGTGGCCATGTCTGTTTATTAACAGAATTCGCTAGAACCACTAGTTTAGCGTGTGAAAAAGGATAATCCAACCCCTACAATATTAAAAGTAATACCGTTTCTGGTAAGTATAAAAAAGAAAAGTCGTAAAAATCAAATCCGTTTGGATGTCACTCATAACGAATTTTCGCTATCAATATTCAAATACCGCTCCTTTAAAATTCTGACATGGTGTCTCAGGTGGCCCGCAATTATATATACCAAGGCTGCAACCGTAATTTCACTATTATTGGCAACTCCTTTTCTTTCAACCATTTCTTCTGAAAAGGAATTGAACAAGTAAATGTTTCCTTGTCTGACATGGTCAAATTCTTCGGCAAGGTCCGCCAAGCTTATGTTTTTATAATTACTCTTTTCGATATATAGATTTTCATCCATTCCGGGCAGTGATTGCTGATCGCCCCTGCTAATCGCCAATGCCCGATAAGCCATAATTCGTTCTACTTCTATAATATGTCCTACTACTTCTCTTATAGACCATTTGCCTTCAGCATATCGGTGATCTGCTTGTGAAGGATCAAGATCTTTAACAAAAGCACAAAAAGCCTCTCCCTGGGTGCCGAGCAAGGTTAGAATGTCGTCTGTATGAATTAAGCTGGTATAAGTTTTATAGAATGGCGGATATTCTGTATCCTTAGGTTTTTTAATCATCATTACCATCGGTTATTTGCCCGAAGCTAATAATTAATAATATTAATTAAAAAATTTTGAACAAAACATTATATTCAATCTGTAAGTAAACAGGCACTAAATATTGCAAAGATAATGTTGCTTAGTCAAAATAAGAATAATTAAAAAGCAATACCAAGGTAACGGTTAACAGCTTTTAAACAGCAACTTATCTACCGAATATCTTCCGCTTCCCAACACAAAAACGACCAAGGATAAAAGCAAAAACACGAAAGCCA
>CAMPJM010000541.1 GCA_946886805.1 uncultured Flammeovirgaceae bacterium
ATTTAAATGGATAGCATATAGAATAAACAACCCACCAGCTACACATGCGATGGCATAAATGTTTTTGCGAAAAAAATAAGGCGACTTTGTCTGGGGAAATTGCTTTTAAAAGTGAAAACAGCATCAATTAACTACTCATCCGTCCGACCGCTCATTTCGAAAATTATCAGAATAATTAAAGTATAGTTCTTTTTCAATATTACAGCGGTCGGACGGATTCATGATCGGGAGTCCTGTTTCTTTTGATTCGAATGTTTTAAAAGCGATTTCCCTGAGACTTCGTCGAGCAAGAACATCTCTAAAGACGCCACTTTGCGTATCGATAATAGCTCCGAAGTTGTTTTTTGTAGCTTTTTTTTTCTTTCCGAACTTTATGCCGACTGGGTCAGAATGGACTTGTGCCAAAAGACGCCATGAGTCTACGTCGGAAACTTATAGTCTATCGTAGAAGTGCCATGTGTGGTTACTCTTTGGTCGATTGGCTCAAAGTGGAATCCGTTCTTAGCTTTTCTTAATTCTTCCTGATTGTTAAATCAAGTCGAAGTGGGGTGATGGACACATATCCTTGTTCAACTGTCCACCGATCGGTATCTTCTTCTGTTTCTTCCACGGGAACTACTGTAAACCAATAATGTTGACGTCCCATAGGATCCTTGCCTGGGTTAACTTTGCCATCGTAATGTCTCACAGATTGGCGCGACAAACTCATGCCTTTTGAATTAGCAGGAATGTTAATATTGATAAGAGAAAGATCGTTTTCCTGAAGCAATAATTCCAAAGACTTTTTAACAAAAGGTTTAATAGCTGTAAAATCAGGTTGTTCCTTTGTAACCGGCGTACTGAAGGCAATTCCCCGGCGTCCGAACAGGACAGCTTGTTTTGCAGCAGCTAAAGTACCTGAATGCCAAGTAGAATTGCCTAAATTTGTTCCTAAACCTATGCCAGATAGTACCACGTCCACTTCCTGATCCCAGTGAAACATTCCCAGTGCAACACAGTCAGCGGGTATTCCATTTACACGGAAAGCTTCAAAATCTTTAATAGGAGTATGTTTATAGGTTAAAGGAGTGTGAGATGACTAAAAGTAATCTTTGTAGTAATAAAGCCGCTCTCCCGCTTAGTGTTTAGGATATCTATTTCTTAAAAATGAATGGATATGGCGAATGGTTAAAGCACTTTTTGATGAGGTGAAAAGCTAAACAGCCATGGATTATCTACTTTTCCAAGTTCCATATTTTATTCTGCATAGGGCTAGAAATAAATATTTACGAAAAATTTCTTACATTCGTTTAAACCACGATATATATGTTGGCGTGCAACGCTGTACTCAATATTCAAGACTATAGGTATCTATGTTTGACACTTCAAAATTAACTAACAAGGACAAAAAAATCTTGTCGGACTTCTTTATAAGGCGAGAACTGTTCGATAAATACATAACGGACAACAAATTGAAGCTATTTACGTGCCCAGGGTGTGGCTATCCGACTTTGGCTGGAAGAGGTCATCATGAAATTTGTGATGTCTGCAATTGGCAAGACGATTATCAAGATGACAAAGAGGCAGGCGAAGTTTGGGGCGGACCAAACGGACATCTTTCGCTAACGGAAAATAGGATTAACATTGGTAGAATTTTGGAGGAAATTGCCTTGAGAAAGAGAGGACAGATAATTACTGACCCCGCCGAAGTTTTAGAAATAATTCGATTCTATGCGGACAAACAAGAAAATATTTCAAGCAAAATGACAGGCAAAGAAACCATAGAAGATCCTTTGTGGTTAAAATGGCTTAAAGTTGAAGGAGAATTGCAACAAGCCTTAGTGAAATAGCAAACCATACAATATTTGCATTGCTACAAGTTTGGCTAAACCACTACAATGTGGCTTACTACAGAACCAGCTTGGACCGAGGCGGATATGGCCACCATAACGAATGGAAAATTTGATGTCGATGTGAACAGAGGGAATAGAATGAGACGAGTCGAGACGATAGCCTTTCACCGCGCTGCTCACCGCAAACACCGGCCCGAGTTGGCATGGAACTGGATCATCCCTGTACCGAACTTCATGAAGACGCTGATTTGCTTTTCTTTCTTCTAAAGTAGCTAATAACCAATAGTGCCCCTAATAAGGATAACAGTCCGATGCCGAACACCGGTTGTTTCCAAAATGGCTCCGAAAAGTGAATGGGTGAATTATTTCCAGAAAGTATAAATCCCGCCCAGTAGAACGGGTGTTTTAGTTTTTCATTTCTTGTATTTTTCAGGTAATTTAATTTAGCTTGTTGGAGGGCTTGGGCTTTGTTTTTACCTTGCTTTAGGTTCTTATAAAAAGACACCATAATTTCTTTGGTCGATTGGTCGGGTGCGCTCCAAAGGCTGGCAACGGTAGCGGGGATTCCGGCAGTGGTGAATGCGTGGTGCATGGAAACTAGGCTCCCTCCATCTTTAAATCCCCCAACCGCCGTATTGCAGGCACTCAGCACCGCTAGGTCCGCATCAAAGTTGAGACCGTACAGTTCTGAAATATGCAGTTCATAGTCTTTTTCTACGTCCGAAAACACCAAACTGCTTAGCTCAGGATCTTCATCGTTGAGGTTGGAATGCATGGCCAGGTGCAATATGGAGATGTTGTCTGTCAGCGATTTAAAAGCAGTTTTGGAAGCTGCATCTCCCGTGTATTTTTTTCCGGAAACCAGTTTTGCGATCTCGTTTACTTCTTCCTGCGCGCCCGATAGGGCATAGGATGCACCTCTTACCGCAAGCTGACTTTCGCCAATGCTACCGGAATATGCCGGGGCAAAGAAAGCTACTCCAATGTTCTTTTTCTCCTTATTTTTTAGTATTTCGGCATTTAAGAAAGAAAAATTGGCCGCATAGGAAATGGTATGGTTTTTTAACAGGTATTGATTGTTTTCTACTAATAATCCGAAGGGTAAGTAATAAAGCACATCATCCGGGATAATAATCGTAGGGACGGATGAATCCAACGTATGCTGAAACAGTTTTTTGTAAATAGTTTTCCCTTGGACCTTTAAAGTGCTCACGTCAACCCGTACATTGCTGATGCCGGCGAGGTATGTTTTTATCTCTTTAGTTAATGCGGTGTACCCTGTTGTTTTTTCGTAGGTTACAGTACCGTTGTGGAGGTGGATTGTAAATAAATCATCGCCAACGGCCTTGAATTTGATAATGCTTTTGTCGGTAACAGATTCGATTTTAATATCAGGTGTTGCAAACGACGCGTACTCCTGACCTTCGGATCTTATTTGTTTTTGTATTTTTTTTAGTTCCAAATCTTTCTCAAACAGCTCTTGCTTAAGGTTCTCATCTTTGGATTTTTGGTGCTTTTTTTTGATTAAGGTAATGTGGGCACGTATATATTGTTCTTTTTCTACTAGCTTGTAAAGTGTGGTATTTCCAGCCAATTCCCGGTTCAATAGAAATTTGTTGATAAGCGACCGCGACTCGACGGTTTCCATAAAGGTAAGCAAACGATTGCTTTCGGCGACGGAAAATTCCCGGGACAATGCCGCTTCGATAAGCCCCGCCGATATGTTGTCAAACGAACTTTTCAGGTCTTTCGTGAGCGGGTGGTTGCTGATCGTATTTTCAAACTGTGCCAAGGCTATCCAATAGAGTTTTTCCTCCTCCATAGAATAGCGGCCACGGTAGCCGCGCCAAGCTTCTGCCAGCCTGACTAAACCTTCAGCATCGTTAATTCCCGCGCCGGGAATAAAATTTTCAGATTTGCTTTCCGGGAACTGGAAGGTGCTGTTGTCTTTGGCTATCGCAACCATCAGCCGGTTGATTTCATTTATTGCTTCATCGGATTTGTCCAAACCGAGCAGAGATTTGGCTTTTAATTCATGAAAGAGAATTTTTTGGCT
>CAMPJM010000542.1 GCA_946886805.1 uncultured Flammeovirgaceae bacterium
TGTTTATACTGATATAGACGTTGAAAACTTTTCTAAAAAAGAATTTAGTTTTGCCCAAGATCATTTAAGGATACTTTCCGGATTATATGGCATTTTAAAACCTTTGGATTTAATACAACCTTACCGATTGGAAATGAAGATTAAACTCAGAAATTCCAGGGGTAAAAATTTATACGAATTTTGGGGAAATAGAATTACAGATAAAATCAATGTTGATTTAGAAAAAACTAAAAACTCCTATTTGATCAATTTAGCTTCTAATGAGTATTTTAAAGCGATCGATACTAAAAAAATAAAAGCTGAGATAATTACCCCTGTTTTTAAAGACAATAAAAATGGAGAGTACAAAATCCTGGCATTTTATGCAAAAAGAGCCAGAGGAATGATGGCCAACTTCATCATCAAGAATAAACTACAAAGTGTTGAAAAACTGAAAACTTTTCAGGAAGCTGGCTATGAGTATAGCGAACGTTTGTCAACAGAAAAAGAATGGGTATTTGTCAGATAGTTTGTAAGGAGCCAGTCTTAAAATAAAAGGTTTACCAACATCTAAACAACAAAAAAACAACCCATAACACACATTCCCGGACCTGTTCCTGCCTGCCCCGAATTCGTCTCGGGGGATCCCTATAAAAAACTGCTGAAGAATATCCTTGCCCATGAAAGCAGAAATACCATCCTCGAGGGACCTCCTAAAATCAGAGGTAAAGTAAAGGGATCCCCGTACGGGGAACGTACTTCTATTTAGCGGCCTACTTAAAGGATCATCCTACTTTATCACAGTTTTACAAAAGCTCAAACAACCGCAAAACACACAATAACACACATTCCCGGACCTGTTCCGGGATCCCTACAAATAACAGCAGAAAATTTTGCCAAATAAAAGGAGTAACTAAATCAAGAAATCCTCATAAAGATCCCTCCAAGCAGGATTCATCGTATTTATTAAATTATGCTTCCAATCTTTTTTATAGCGTTTTATTTGCTTCTCTCGATGCAAAGCTTCTTCCTTGTCATTAATTACTTCATAATAAAGCAGCTTATTACAATTATATTTTTTTGTGAATCCAGGATATACTTTATTCTTATGTTCAAACATCCGTCTTTCCAGATCATCTGAAAAGCCTGTATATAAAACCGTGTGATTTTGGTTGGTTATAATATAAACATAGAATATACTCATTATGTCCTTTTTCTTATGAAGATATCAAATATAGATACAGATCCTCAAAAAATTTTTTGATACTTTACTACGTTTTTTACTGAAGCCTGAACAACCGCAAAACAACCCATAACTCACATTCCCGGACCTGTTCCGGGATCCTTACAAATAACAGCTGAAGAATATTCTGTCCGTGAAAGCAGAAATACTATCTTCGAGAGACCTCCTAAAATCAGAGGTAAAGGAAGGGATCCCGGAATAAAAAATCCGGGAACGAGCTTCAATTTGGCGGTCTACTTAAAGGATCATCCCACTTTACTACTCTATTACTGAAGCTTAAACAACCGAAAAATAACCCATAACACACATTCCAGGACCTGTTCCGGGATTCCTACAAATAACTGCTGAAGAATATCCTTGCCCATGGAAGCAGAAATACCAACCTCGAAAGACATCCTAAAGTCAGAGGTAAAGTAAAGGGATCCCGGAATAAAAATCCGGGAACGTGCTATCCACAACGAAAAAAAGGGCTGACCCAAATTAATGAACCAACCCTTTTCTCAAAATCTAACACCAAACAGCTAACAGCTAATAACTAACACCCAACACCTAATTATAATGCGGCAAAAAGGAGTATTCCTTACCATAGTACATCATTTGTTCCACAAAATCCTTTGGATATTCTACCTTCACATCCGTGATCTTTCCCTCCTCCATAACAGGAACAAGCTTGGGCTGAATAAATCCGGAATAAGGTGCTGAATCTATTTTTTCGTACCTTTTTTGCACTTCTGCCCAAAGCTCCTGATCTACTTCCACCCCATAATTTTCTATTAGCGCTTTACCTGCTTCGTAATCACCTTCAGATTTTATCCTTTGAATCTCTCTCAGCAATTCGCCAAATAACGCTCTCAACTTTTCATAGTCATTGATCACGAAATAGGTTTTACCATCCTCAACTTTCTTCTCGATAACATTCTCAGGCTGTCCTTTTTCATAGACCCATGAAGCGACCAATTGCCTGTTCCGCATATGCGCCTGTTCTA
The DNA here is from genome assembly GCA_946886805.1 of uncultured Flammeovirgaceae bacterium. Next base: position 2,209 of record CAMPJM010000542.1, read on the forward strand.
TATTAGCTCCTTTGTCCAAGCGCCTCAATTGCAGCATCATCCCGTTTCGGATATACCCATCATACTCAGCTTTACCAACCTCCAAGGATGGCATCACCCCTATTTCCACCATTTTAGGATCTAATAAAAAGTATAACGCAACCAAGTCTGCCCTGGCCTCTTCCAATGCAGAAGCATAATTTTTCAACGTTTCAGACGGATTTGCCACTCCTGGATTTAACTGACCAGAAGCATGGCCGATTACTTCATGCAAAGCAGTATGCAGATTGCCTGCCAAAACACCGTATTCTTTCGCTCTCTTCTTTTGCTCGTCATTATAGGCAAATTCACCAGCTGAGCCAGCGCCTGAAGCTTCTGTATAAGCATCTTTAATATTCCCTAATGATACAGATTTGGAACCGTGGACTTTCCTGATCCAACTGGAGTTTGGCAAATTAATCCCTATTGGCGTTGAAGGAGCTGCATCCCCAGCTTCCACAACCACCGTTATAACCTTATAAGAAATACCGGTTACCTTCTTTTTCTTATGCTCCTCCATTATGGGAGAGTTTGTTTCAAACCACTGCGCATTTTCAGCAATTGCAGCCATTCTTTCGCTTGCCTCCATGTCTTTAATAGAAACAACAGATTCGTATGCACCACGATAGCCCATTGGATCGCCGTAAACCTCAATAAAACCATTAATAACATCTACAACCGACGCTGTATCCACTACCCAGGCAATATTGTACTCATCAAACTTTTCAAGGTCACCGGTTTTATAGAATTCAATCAACTTGTCCAAAGCAGCTTTTTGCTTTTCATTTTCCGCCACTGCGGCAGCCTTTTCAAGCCAATAGACTATTTTTTCAATGGCTTCGGTATACATACCTCCCACCTTATAAACCTTTTCTACTACCACACCGTTTTCTTTGGCGAGCTTCGAATTTAATCCATAAAGCACAGGGTTTTCTTCTCCTTTTACCGTCAATTTATCATAAAAATTCTCTACCTCTCTTTGACTCACTCCTTCATAATAATTATTTGCGGAAGCTTTCACCATATCAACATCCTGATTTTGATTCACTCGTTTTGAATCTATTTCCATATCGAAAATGATAGGAGTAAGCTTATTCAAAAGAGCCGCTTTATCCTCCCCTTCAACTAATGGGAGTGCGTCTTCAGGAACGTCTTTCAACAACTCTGCAAAATATGCTGATGAGAATTCAGGATCTATTTTTTGGGTGGAGTAATGATGATGAATGCCGTTTGAAAACCAAATTCTTTTGGCATAGACCATAAATTTTTCAAACTCGTCAGTGGATTTATCCCCCTTATAATTGTCAATAATGGCTTCAATGGTTCTTCTGATTACCAGGTTGTGTTTGTAATTTTGATCATAGATGATATCTCTCCCTGCAAGCGCGGCTTCATACAAATAATAGGCTAATTCCTTCTTTCCGAGGTCTAAATCCTCAAATCCCGGAACTTTATACCTTAATATTTGAATGTCGGCAAACTGATCTACTTTTACATCAAAATTTTCGAATGGATTCACCTCCGACTCAGTTTCAGCAGTTTCCTGATTTTGGTTCGACTCTGAATTACAGGAAACAAAAAAGCAACAGAGCAGTAATAAATGAAGTAATTTAATTGATTTTAGTAACATAAATAATGAAGGTTTTTTGAATTGTTAAGATA
>CAMPJM010000543.1 GCA_946886805.1 uncultured Flammeovirgaceae bacterium
TTTCCTATTCCTTCCTCTGCTATTACTGTTTTGATTTTTTCGTAATACTTATTCTTAAAATAGTCGTAGGTTTTACGTTGTTTGGGGCTTAGCTCGCAATAAATTACCGTTTCTGTCTTTTCGGGTAGTTCTTTTGCTACCTCTTCTTTCTTTCTTGAGAGGATAAAGGGATTGATTAACCTTTGAAGTTCCAATGCTTTTTCTTTGTCTCTGTCCCTGTCAATTTTATTGGCATATTCCTTTCTGAAGTAATCCATGCTGCCCAGCATCCCCGGGTTCAGGAAATCCATCTGGGAATAGAGATCAAAAGTATTATTTTCAACAGGAGTACCCGTCATAATAAGCCTGTTATCGGTTGACAATAACTTCACAGCCTTAGAAATTAACGAGGTAGGGTTTTTTATAGCCTGGCTTTCATCCAGGATCACATAATCGAATTTGAAGCTCTTTAATACCTCAATATCGTTTCTTACCAAAGAATAGGTAGTTAATACAATGTGGTGATTTTTAAATTCAGCATTGTTTTTTTCCCGGGCACCGCCGCTATATTCCAAAATCGTCAACTCAGGGGTGAATTTTTTGGCTTCATTTTGCCAGTTAAAAACCAGCGAACGAGGAACCACCACCAAGACCGTTGTGTCTTTATTATTATTTACCAGGCTTTGAATAAAAGTGAGTACCTGCAAAGTTTTACCCAATCCCATATCGTCAGCAAGGCAGCCGCCCCAGCCAAATTCCTCCAAAAATTTCAGCCAGTTAAAGCCTTCTTTTTGATAGGCTCTCAGATCAGCCTTTACATTTTCAGGAATTGGGATCTGTTTTATGGACCTAAAAGATTTAAGCCTTTCTATTTTTCGATATAAATCTTCTAGTAACTGGTGATTATCAATTTCCTGATAAAACAATTCGATCGCAGGGTACTGAAATTTTGATAGTTGGAGGTTATCAGCTTTTACTTTCCCAGCCCTAAACATAGCGCTATACTTTTTCAACCATTCCTCAGGAAGGATCCCCATGGTACCATCACCAAGCTTTACATACTGGTCATTATTCAATATAGCTTTTCTGATATCTTGAAGTTTCACCTCTTGTTCGCCAAAGGAAACTTGTACCGACAGATCAAACCAATCCGTACCAGAGCCTGCTTTCATCAGCATTTTTGGCCTGAAGGGGTTGTATTTTATTTTGGTAAGGGACTTCAATCCCAAAACTTGAATTTTCTGATTTTGAATTTTCTCGAATGCCTGAAAGAACCAGTTAGAACTTAATACTTCATTTATGGGAAGATGAAAATAATGCCTGTTAAACTGAGCGTGAAAATCGGGATGCAGGCCAACAAGGAAGTCTTTGGTAGCATTTTCCCCCTCTTTGTCTCTGATCACCCTGACTTTCTTATTTCGATAGTCAAAAAACACCGCATCCCCGTTATCCATCTCCACCTCTGTGCTCAAATCTTCGTATTCATAGATAAAGGCAGGAATCAAAAGAAGAAAATTATCCATTTCCTTTACATACAATTTCGATTGGGCAATGCCTTCCACATCCTCTATGTCGATTTTTATATCTTTAAAATCAACAGAATGCTTTTTCATAAGAGGAATAATGAATTCGTTATAAAAATTTTTATAATCTGAAGTTTTTACCTTGATACTTTTTTTGCCGTAGAAGTAAAATATAGTTCTCGCATCGTTTGGATGGAACATGTACAGTTCACTCGTTGATTCCATAAGGAAAAAGCCAAAACCAACAGGAACAATATTTTCCCAAATTACTTCTTCTCCTTCAACTTGTACGTGTGCCGCTAATTCGTAAAAGCCCTTCATTTTTGTTACAGAAAACCAGATCTCCGGGGTATCCATAACCAAGGTGATGGGTTGTATGTCTTTTAACGTCAGGCTCCCGTTTTCCTTAATAAGGTAGTTGTTGTTTTGGGAAAGCCGTTCGTAAACATTCCCAATGATTTGATGAGCCCTTTCTTGTTCTAAGAATTTATCGCCGTCTTTTTGTTCCTGGAGGGAAATTTCTGAATCAGGATTATCAACCAAAAAATCTTCATGCTCCAGTTGGCTGAGACTTTGAAATACCCTTAAATCCTCCTGGGACAGATTTACATCCTGAATATTTTCATAATCAATCCGTCGCAAGGGCGCACCAATATTTCCATTGCTTTTCTTTTTACCATAAATGGTGGAGACTTTTACAGTAGGCCTGATATGAAAATTGTCGGGGTGTTCCCAGGCATAGGCAATAACATGGTCAAGGGCTTTCTTCTCAAGAAAAATGCTCTTTTTATGATCTAAAAATATGCTTGCTTTCTTTTTCCATTCTGCATAAGGACCTGTTTTTTCTAATGTAGGATCTAAAACTACCAGCTGAAGATTCCCATTTTCAAGGGTAAATTCAAATAGCCCCTCTAAATTGTCCTTGAGGCTGTAACCATACTGTTGAAGATAGGCTTCCTTTTCAGCATCATAATTTCTGATTTTTTTGAAAGGATTTCTTCCGTATTCGTTCTCTAGTTGAAGAAAAGTGGCCACTTTATGAATGCACAAAGCTGTGTCAGTATGTTTGCAGCGGCATGAAGTTTTGATATTCCGATCAGTATTTTCGCTAAGAACAACCAAATAAGTATAATCTTTGTCGCTCACAGAGGCATTTACGACACCATCTTTTGCCTGGTTAATGATCACCTTATGATTTCTGTACAAAAGGTTAGCCTGTTTCAGGTCTATTGCATTGGTATAATGTCCCGCAGAAATATTTGAAATAATCTGGTCGCCATTGACGTAGGTTTCTTCCTGATTAAATCTTTTGGTTGGCAGATCATCAGTTCGCATCCTCAGATCATTCAAAACGGTAAGAGCGTGTTTGCAAAACGAAGGGGATTGGCAGCTGCATTTTACTTTTATGGCAGGGCTGTTAAAAAAATTGACTTCAACCGAATACTCTCCACTACCGTTATCGCTTTTTACAGAATAAAGCGCTTTTTCGGTCTTTTGATCAAAATTCAATAATTTATACCTGTCTTCTGAATAAATATTTTTCGCTTGCAGCCTGATGGCCTGTGAAATATATTGCTCACTTAGAAATTGATCTATATAATGCATAAAAATTTTATTCCCTTCTATCCTGAAATCTCTACTTTTTGTAAAAACCCTTAAAGTTACTTCATTCCCTTTTTACATTAAAGCATTTTCTATTTACCTTTAATTGTTTCTTTACATAAGACATATTACAGGTGTGATTGCATTAATATTTTTTAAAGACCGCATTATGTATGGTTGAATTTCAGGCACTTATTGAAAAATTTCAGGATAAAGGTGAAAAAACTGGATGGACTTTTATAGAAGTTCCAAAGGAGGTTTCTGAGCAATTGAATCCAGGGGTTAAAACTGCTTTTCGGGTCAAAGGCAAGTTTGATAATTATGCTTTTGAATGGATAAGCACAGTACCAATGGGGGACGGCTATTTTATAATTGCAATCAATGCCGACATGCGTAAAGGCCTCGGAAAGAGCCAAGGAGAGCAAATAACCGTGCAAATAGCGGTCGATACAAATGAAAAGCCGCTATTTGAAAGTTTTATGGTTTGTTTGGAAGATGAACCAGCTGCTCTAAGTTTTTTCCAATCCTTGCCAAAAGGTCACCAACGGTATTTCTCTAACTGGATAGAGTCAGCTAAAACCGACAATACCAGAACCAAACGAATAGCCCAGGCCGTAAATGCTTTGGCAATGAATTTAGGATTTGGGGAAATGATAAGAATGAATAAGAATAAAAGACTGTAATAAAGTCTACAGTTCAAAGTTCAAGGTTTCAAAGTTAACAAAACACTCAATATTTGCAGCCTATTACTAGCTGCAAAGGGCTATACCCTTTGCAT
>CAMPJM010000544.1 GCA_946886805.1 uncultured Flammeovirgaceae bacterium
ATGTTCCGAGACTTTCCAATATTATGCCTGGGATTTTGGCGATGGGGATGTCGGCACAGGAATGGAGGTTAATCACGTTTATGACACAGAAGGGCAGTATGAAATAACCCTTTCGGTCGACGATAGTCAAGGTGATGTAAAAACCGTTAAAAAAACAATTAATGTACTATCTTCTCCATTTATAAAACACTGTGGCGATATTGAAGGAGAGCAAGTTTGGAAAGAAGGAATGCACCTGGTACAATGCAATATCTCAATTAACGGCACGCTTACCATTCAACCTGGTGCGATCATTTATATCGAGGAGGGAAATTTGCTTGAGGTCAATGGTAAACTTATAGCAAAAGGCACGGATTCCAAACCCATTAAATTTGTCCCTGCCAACAACACGGAAGATCCAGGGTCCTGGGGCTATATTCATTTTACATCTACTGCATCATCCGAATCAATCATGGAGCATTGCGAAATCAAATACGGCGGTAAAGCCGATTCGTTTGATTATCCTGACTGGGAGTATTACAGTAAATTCGGTACTATTCATCTCAATGAATGTGAAATATCCATCAACCATACGACAATAGAAGGGGCTGCCAATTATGGCATTTCGCTTACCGGAAATGCTAAATTCAAATCGTTTGAGGGCAATACTTTTACCGGCAATGTAAATCACCCGCTGAAAATATATGGCAAAGCGCTTGAAAGCATTGGTAATACAAGTACGTTTGCGGGAGAAAAAGAAATACTGATTGTAGGTTATTCGTCTTTTAATCCGGGAATGGATGTCACTTGGTATAAACAGGATGTTCCTTATTTGGTCGATGGAAGTATAGGTTTAGATGCTGATTTTAATGTCTCAATTGAAGCAGGAACTATATTTAAGCTGGAAAGTGGTTCTTTAAGCTTTTCTGCCGGTAGTGTGACCGCCATAGGAACCGAATCAGAACCAATTGTATTTACATCGGCCAAGGAATCAAAAAACAAAGGAGATTGGGCTGGAATCAGAATCTCGGATAATTCCATATTAGAACATTGTATCATTGAATTTGCCGGTTATAGCAATTCTCTTAGCGGATACAACACGGCATTGGCAATATACGGTTCAACCGCTGTTGTTAATAATTGTACCATCCGGGAAAGTAGCGGACATGGTATAGAAATAGAGGCAACAGGCGGGGAAATAAGCTTTAACACTATTCAAAATTGTAGCGAATACGGGGTGACGATCGATATGGAGAACTATCAGGTTTTCGACCAATCGAATGTCATGGAAAACTCTGGTGGATTTTATGTAGATGGGGATGGATTGTATGAAGATATCACTCTGGAAAAACGAAGTTATCCCTATATAGTGGACGGATTAACATTCTTTATAAATGCTACTTTGACAATCGAACCAGGCGCGGAAATTCAATTAAGAAGTGGTACTGGTTTCGCTTTGGGTTTTGACCGAACCAGTAGATATTCAGGTAACCTAATTGCGAACGGGACACCTGAGGAGCCTATTAAGTTTTCATTATATCATAAAGATAAAGAAGCCGGTAATAGCAATTGGGGAGCCCTGGTTTTTGGAACCGAAAGTACCGTTTCCGTTCTAGAAAATTGTATTATCTCCGATGGCGGTTATGTAGTTGATGGAAATAGCAATACACACCCTAATATGGGTATGATACACTGTTATAAAACGGCTGGTTTTCCCACAATTACCAATTGTACGATAGCAAATTCTGCCACTTATGGTATCACTTTAGAAGGAGGAGCAACGACAACGATGTCGGGTAATGTTTTTTCGAATAACGCCAGTGGCGATAAACACAGCTACTAATCGGGATGAACGAGTTTCAATTCCGATCACATGCGCAGGCGGTTCATTTTGTCCTGCGCCTTATCCTACCGTCAACAATGTTAGGAAAATCGATTTTGTAACAACTTGCGATCTTCTTAAAAAATAATTTTCACTGTCGATAGACATATATTTCCTCATTATGTTCAAGCTAATTAAGATCAGCCGATTACTGCGTCCACTTCACGGCTTCAGCCTCACCATGCGGCAAATATATGTTTTACTCCATTTAAGGGACTACAATCACCATATGCAAACAAAAGGAGCAAATCGCATATCAAAATTGAATATCACATTCCTATCTATAACACATGGAAACCATTATTTAAAGAAATGGTTGGCTGGCGGCTCCGGGCACAGGGGGATTCAAGACTTTAATTGCAACATGCAATAATTTGGGGTTTCCGCCCCCGGACGCTCCATCCTTTCTTTAAAATGACCATCACGTGAGATAAGGTAGGTAAATTCTTTTTTACATAATTAGCTTTTAATGCATCGATTTGAAATGGTCGGGATTTATAAAGAGCGCCCGACCGAGTCTTGGTGACGATTTATAGTACTTATGCCACCGCTGATACCAGGTTTAATAAAAGCCTCGATTACACAAGGTGGGTAGATTATGTTATCCCTTTCCATAATCCCCTGTTACATTACTGCGATTCTGATCCTTTTGAATTATAGATTTTCAAAATCTTTTTCCTCTTTAGCTTATCTCCCTCCGCTGTCCGCTCACGTCATGCGTCCCCGCCAGAGGTGGGGCAGGCACCCGGTCTGGTTGCCATTGGCATCATAGGTGTAGGACTGTTGCCCTATGTGCACGGGAGCATGCGGCTGCTCTTGGCTATTGGTATAGGTATTGTCATAGGAACTCTTTTTTTGCTCCTTGAAATTGTCCCCGTCACTTCCGCTGCGCTCGTGGAGCTGGGTCTTTTTACAGAATACCCAAATAAAGATGGACACGAGCTAAAAGCTCGCGCCAGCCTGCCGCAACTTGTTCGTTGATGGCATTGTAGGCAAAGCTCGTCCACACGTTCCCATCGGAGGTGATGTTTTTTACCGCCGTCACCCTTCCCCGCACATCGGTAAACTGCTCGGCAATGATGCCATTGGTATCGGTGGTACGGGTGCGGAACTGCTCATTACCCGTCGCGGTCGCTGCCAAAGCCGTACTCGGTTTTGGTAATGGCCTTGTCGGGCAGTGTGACGGATATGGCCCGGTTGAGGACATCATATGTAGTAGTGGTGTTTTTTGCCCACCTTCTTGTTGTCAGCCAATTTACCCTGACAGAGTCATGCTGGCCATTGTTTAGCACAAAAAACTTGCGCTAGATCGAGTACTTGCAGGCAAAATTTATGGATCGGATCCACAAATTTATTTGGAGTTATGCGAATTCTCGTAACACACTCGCAGTACACTTTGGACTAGCTGGGCGGCATCGGCGAATTGTCATAGTTTTTTATAAATACCCTCTTTGATTTTATTGCCGTATCTTCCAAGTGGGATTAATTTTTTGCCTCGTTTTAACCACTTTGGACTAACATAAAATCCATCGATTTCATTAGCCTTAAAATCTAAATATATGACAAAATGGTTGTTGAATGTGTCTTGAACTATTACACTATCTAAATATGACAAATATTCTACCTTAATATTGTCTATATTTTTGTCGCTGTATACCGATCCCAACGAATCAACCAACTGTCCTTCACCATTATTTAAATAAACCATACTGCCTAATACGTAACTGCTGTCCATACCATCTAATACAGTAACCTTGAACTGACCTTTCGTTCGATTCCTTCTATCAATAGAGGTAATCAAAGGTGATTTACTTTTATTCTGAACTGCGAGATTTACAGTATCTTTAGATAGCTTCCAAGTTCCCTTAATTGTATCTTCACCTAAAATGTCAGACCATCCATAATATGTAAAGGTATTGTCAGCATGTAATTTTAATTGATAAAAATCCGGGCTTTGCTTGTTCCCCTTCCAACTGTATATTCCTATAGGTTTAATACAAGAATACATTAAAAGAG
>CAMPJM010000545.1 GCA_946886805.1 uncultured Flammeovirgaceae bacterium
TAATTATATAAGCCGTGACTTGAGCTGGGTTAAGTTTAATGACAGGGTGCTGGACCAGGCTGAATATCCTGATCGAAACGTATTTGAACGACTTAAATTTTTAGCTATTACCGCTTCAAATCTGGATGAGTTTTTTATCATTAGGGTGGGAAGTTTGTATAACTATATTGATTATGGAAAAGAAAGGGTTGATTATTCGGGCTTAAGGGAACTGCCTTTTCGAAAGAAATTACTGGCGGAGGTTCATAGCTTTTCACAGGATCAAAACAATGTTTTTAAAGAATTACGACCAAAGTTTGAAGAGAATGGTTTTGTAATTTCTGAAATGGACCAGCTTACAAAACTGGAACAGAAGAAAGTAAAGGATTACTTCAAAAAGACGATTTATCCAATGCTTACCCCGATGGTTTTTGATAGCTATCATACCTTTCCGGTGCTGATGAATAAATTTTTGATTTTTGGGGTAATAACCAAAAATATTGAGGAAAAGAAGGATTTGAAAAAGCTCTCTTTTATACAAATTCCTCAAAATTTACCACGTTTTTATGAAATTGAAAGGGAAGATAAAATAGTTTTTGTTCCTATTGAAGAAGTTATCAGGCACAACCTTCACAAGCTTTTCAGGAATATTGATATCGTTGCTATCAACTTATTTAGGATTACCCGTAACGGTGATTTTACTTTAGAAGAAAGCGATGATATAGAAGCGAATTTTCTTGAAGAAATTAAAAGGAAGTTAAAAACAAGAAAAACAGGTAGGGTAGTAAGGATAGAGGTTGAGCAGGATTACAACCGATGGATGATGAAATTGCTGAAAGGCAGGTGGGAATTGGACGATGATAATATTTTTAAGGTTGATAAAGAAGGCTTTATGGACTATACAGGCCTATGGCAAATTATCCACCACAACGAATTTAAGAATGTAGTCTCTAAGCCCAGGGATCCGGTTCCTCCCTTAACTTATCCGCTTGACAAGCGTGAGGATATTTTTGAAGTCCTTAAAACGCGGGACGTATTATTGCACCAGCCCTATAACAGTATGGAGCCGGTTCTTGAACTTATAGAAAAAGCTGCAGAGGATCCGGGTGTGCTGGCCATAAAAATGACAATTTACAGGCTTGCGAAGGATAGCCGGATTACAAACGCGCTGGTAAAAGCTGCAGAAGATGGAAAGCATGTTTCGGTTTTATTCGAAGTAAAAGCGCGGTTTGATGAAGAAAACAATATAAGAGAGGCAAAGAGGTTGCAACAGGCCGGATGTTTTGTTATTTATGGAATTAGCAATGTAAAAACGCATACTAAATTGATGCTCATAATACGAAAAGAGGGTAATAAAGTTACCAGTTATGTGCACATGTCCAGTGGTAATTACAATGAGCAAACGGCAAGGCTTTATACAGATCTGGGCTTGATGAGTACCAACACTATTTATGCGCAGGATGTATCTGAATTTTTCAACGTAATAACCGGACATTCCAATCCTCATGTATACAAATATTTGATTACTGCGCCCGGTGATATGAGGCAGCAATTGATCGATTTGATCAGAATTGAAACTGAAAATGCCTCCAAAGGATTGCCCTCCGGTATTGTTATCAAGATAAATTCTTTGGAAGACCGTGAAGTTATAGATGAGCTTTATAAAGCTTCTCAAGCAGGTGTCACCATAAAGTTAATTGTGAGGGGAATTTGTTGCCTTAGACCTGGAAGGCAAGGCTTAAGTGAGAATATTACAGTTAGGTCTATAGTTGGTGAGTTTTTAGAACATTTACGGATGTTTTATTTTCATAACAATAATGATCCAAAAGTTTATGGGGGTAGTGCTGATATAATGGTAAGAAGCTTTGAAAGAAGACTTGAATCACTTTTTTTAATAGTGGACGATACTATAAAACTTCAGGCTATAAATATTCTTGCTTATAATCTAATGGATAATGTGAATGCCTATTTGATGTTGGAAAATGGGAATTACAAAAAGCAGGATATGGGAGAAAATCCTCCTTTTAATATTCATGAGGAATTTTTTAATATCAAGCTTTCTGATATTAACGAACGGAGTTTATTTTAGTCTCGTAAATCCGAATTGAAGAGGTATAAATGGAGGTGTTATTGCTTTGCAAGAGCTTGTAACACGGTTTTAAGCTTTTTTAACACCTTCTTTTTTCTGCTTTTTTAGAGTTTTTTCATATAGCGATTGCATCATGCCATCCTTTAAGCCCACATCAGGAACAATAATATTTTTAGAATTTGCTGTTTTCATGACCGCCAGATAGATGTCTGAAGCAGGGAGGATTACATCTGCCCTGTCTGAGTTAAGTTGAAGGATATTGACCCGATCTTCATAGGAATACTGGGCTAAAAATTTTCTTATTTCTTCTATTTTTCTTATCGACAGGGTTTTGTTGGTTTTGGTTTTTGCAAGTTCGAATATTTTATTGATGTTTCCACCGGTACCAATTGAAGTGATTGGTCCATATTCTTTCCGTACATTTTCCTTTATCCATGCCTCCATGTTTTTCCAGATTACGGGACTGTCGAAATGTTCTAGTCTTCGTACAGATCCTATTTTAAAGGAACGGGCATTTATTTTTTCTTTTTTGTAATAAAGATTGAGTTCCGTTGACCCCCCACCAACGTCTATATGAAGATATGTTTTATCATCAATATAAGTTGAAATTGCCTTATTGATAAGCTCAGCCTCTTTATTGCCATCTATAATTCCTATTTTCAAACCAATTTCACGCTGGACTTTTGCTACAATTTCTTCACCGTTTTTAGCTTCCCTCATTGCGGAGGTAGCGCAGATCATCAGATTATCCACCTCATATAAATCAATGAGGATTTTGAAAGCATGCATTAATTTCAAAAACTTCGCTTCATTGCCCGGGCTTATCTTCTTAGTGCCAAATACATCGTGGCCAAGCCTTAAAGGAAAACGAACATACTCTACCTTTTTAAAGGAAATTTTCTCCTGATGGGAAAGGACATTAGTAATTTGTAAACGAATGGCGTTGGATCCGATATCTACTGCTGCTAATTTCAAGATTTATAAATTTTTGTCCTATGTTTAAATGCAATATGTAAATAAAGCATTTTATTGAACATTAAAATTACGATTATGGCTGAACAAATATAAAAAATAATTACTGTTCCAACTATTTGTTATAGTATAGCATTGTTCAGCAAATTTCTTATATTTGCAACACTTATCAAGAAAGACAGAGGGAAAGGGCCCTATGACGTCTTAGCAACCTTGTAATGCCTGGTGCTAATTCCCTTCCCGATTTTCGGGAAAAGATAAGTGATTCCTACCGAATCTCTTCTTGATAAGCCTGAATTTTAAATTTAAAGGCAATATGAGTCAAGACATCAGAGAAATCCTACAGAAGAACATTTTAGTATTGGACGGTGCAATGGGTACAATGATCCAGCGCTACAAACTTAAAGAAGAAGATTTTCGTGGAGAAAGATTTCGAGATTACCCGTCAGATTTAAAGGGAAATAATGACCTTTTATCCATTACCAGACCCGATATAATCAAAGAAATACATGCAGCATATCTGGAAGCTGGTGCTGATATCATAGAGACCAATACTTTTAGCTCTACCACTATAGCAATGGCTGATTATAATTTAGAAAGCCTTGCTTACGAACTAAACTACGAGTCTGCGAAAATAGCAAAAGAGGTAGCTTTAGAGTTTATAAATAAAAACCCCGAAAAGCCACGTTTCGTGGCAGGATCAATAGGCCCAACTAATAGGACCGCCTCCCTTTCACCGGACGTGAACAGACCCGGCTATAGAGCAGTGACATTTGATGATTTGGTAGATGCTTATTACGAGCAGGTAAAAGGTCTTGA
>CAMPJM010000546.1 GCA_946886805.1 uncultured Flammeovirgaceae bacterium
ATAGCTCTAAGTTGTGCAAGAGCTAATGATGAACACCTTATACCGACCCCATCCAAAGAATATTACCAATCCTTAAAAAATTCAAATCACTACTTCCCTTTTTCTTTGAAAATAATTGGCAGGAGGTTATACGTTTTTAAAGCCTTCAAAACTCTAAATACAATTCCAATAGGTGCAGAAATTCTTTCTATCAATGGACGTTCTTCCGAAGAAATTCTAAATGTTATACTCCCTACCATCCCTTCCGATGGATATATTCAAACATTTAATATTCGTCATCTTGAAGATTATAGCATGACGCAGAATGAAAATCTCTTTGACTTAAACTACCCCATCTTTATTGAGAGGCGAGATTCATTTAAAATTGAATTTATACATCCTGCAAATAGATCAGAAAAGAAAATAGTAACTGTTTTCGGTCTTAACTATAGGCAGTACATAGAATTTTATAAAGAAAGAATAGAATATAAGGCTCCACTTGAATTTAAGTACTTAAAAAATGATATAGCTTATTTGCGAATATCCTCGTTTCACAAATGGCATAGAAATGATTTCAATCAGGATTTTTATAGTTTGTATGATAGTATTTTCAAAGAGTTGAATCAAAAAGGGACTAAAAATTTAATTCTGGACTTAAGAAATAATGAAGGCGGAGATGGAACTGGTGAAAAATTGCTTACCTACCTCTTAATGAAACCATACAAACATTATGATTACATTGAAGAGAAGTTTACTGGGTATCCATCTGTTGTTGATTATTTAGAAAATGGAAAGGATCTGTTTTTTATTGACTCAATTGTCTATCGAACAAATGCAGGTATGTATAGGCTTAAAAAAGAGTATTACCATTATAACCCTCTCTTATATGAGCAGAAACCGAATAAAGACAATTATGAAGGTAGATTATATGTACTGATTAATGGCGCCTCGGGATCTATGGCATCTGTAGTTTCAACCTTTTTGAAAGATAATGATAGAGCTACATTTATAGGAGAAGAAAGCGGAGGAACAATGGAAGGCAATACTTCACTTGCTTATGCTCGACTGGTATTGCCAAATACTAAAATAAGAGTTGAAATTCCTCTGACAAAAACTGTACACCATGTTGATTTCATTAAAGGGAGAGGTGTTTTTCCAGATTACCATATTACTCCTAAAATTGAGGATATTTTGAATGGGATAGATGCAGAATTGAATTTCACGCTCAATCTAATGACTTCTAAGAAATAGAAGTGGAGGCCGCAACAGCACCTAAGAAAACATCTCTCCTCTGGCGCAAGCGTCCGCTTGTGCCAATATGAAGACTAATGAAACTATACACATGTCTGGACTAGTGTGTTTAAAAATAATCCATTAGATTAGGCTTTAGTAAGGGGAAGATATGTTGATAGTTGTCAACATATCCCAACGTTGCAGGCAATTTTACGAAACACCCTACCAACAGACAAACCAATGAAATTTGACAAACATTTTCCGACTGAGCAATTAAAACCCTACATCAAATATTTTGTAGTGTCGGAGAATGAATTGGAAAATGAATATAAAGTTTTACCATCTTCTGGACTTGTTATTGGATTTCAATACAAAGGGAAACTTGCAAACATAAAGGATAACACAGTAACTAAACTGTCTTCGGCAGGAATAATGGGAATTACTGACGGTTACAAAATCTTCAAAAACTCGGCTGATATCGGAACGATATTGGTTTACTTTACCGAAATTGGTTTTACTCATTTTGCATCACATCCTGCAAATGAACTTTTTAATTTAAGTCTATCATTGGATGATATTTTTGATAAAAACAACATAACGGAAGTAGAAGAAAAATTAGCAATCGCCAACACAGACAAACTTCGGATAAAAATCGTTGAGCAGTTTTTAGTATCTCAACTCAAAGACATTCAAACAGATAAATTAATTGTTGAAGCCGTTAAACTCATATACGAAACTAACGGAACTATCCGTATAAAAGAACTGAACGAAAAACTATTCATCAGCCAAAGTCCGTTTGAAAAGCGATTTAGAAAAGTGGTAGGAACAACTGCCAAAAAATTTGCTTCCATTGTCCGTTTCAATACGGTTCTTGACAATCTGAATGAAACAAAAACGCTGACTGAAATTTGCTACGGAAACAATTTCTTCGACCAAGCTCATTTCATCAAAGACTTTAAACAATTTACAGGCGACACACCTGAAAATTTCAAACGCTTCTTGTAGGAAAACGATTTTTTACAATTACAAGGATTTTTGCTATTGCAAATTGCATTGTAATTCAACAAATCGTTTAACAATTAAAAATCAAGAATAAATGTTTACAGTAGAACAAATAAAAAAAGCTCACAGCAAAGTAAAATCAGGTGCTGATTTCCCTTCGTACATCAAAGAAATTAAGACATTAGGTGTTACGCACTATGAAGCTTATGTCGCCGATGGACATATTGACTATCACGGTGCTAACAATTACACAGCAAAAGTCCCAGCAAAGTATGAGCCGTTAGTAATTGCAGACACTTCAAAAGACGACGAATTTAAAGCCGAGTTAGTTGCTCATCAACAAGGCAAAACAGATTTTTTGACTTTCATTAAAATGTGTTCAACTTTTGGTATTGAAAAATGGAAAATCTGTATGGATAAAATGACCTGTACTTATTTCGACAAAGTAGGGAATGAAATTTTAGTAGAAGAAATTCCTCAAAATTGAAACTATGGAAGATTTACGCCCTCTGGCGCAAGCATCCCCTTGTGCCGTATGAATAAATAAAATTTATCGTATTCCAATCCTGTCAAATAAAAACAAAAAGATCCAAGCGGACGCTTGTACCAGTTTTTGTTTTTATTTGGCTTGCTGCAGGCCACGGACTATGAAAGCGACCATACAAAACCGTACACTGCAATATTGGGTTGCAAAGTGGAAAGCTTGAACTCTATTCCCAACGGAATGATTGGTAAATCGTTGTGATGGTGGCAACTATGTAAAACTATCTTCCAAAGGAGACTTGATGAAAGGGCTGATAGTGAACAAATGGTCCGAGATCTGGGAAATGGATTTGGACAGGGCATTCACGACAGATTTTGAAGTTTTTGGAGAAAAAGCTCAAAACCCAGCAGACGCAGAGGTTGACTTTTTAATTGCCGTAAAATAGAAAGCCAAATGGTTGAAGGACTTCATCACTATTACCTGAACAAAGACGAGCCAAACAAGAGTTGTTTACTTGCGTTGCGGAGTATTATTCTTGACCAAGACAAAGACATTACTGAAACGCAGAAGTGGGGAATGCCCTGCTTCTGCTACAAGAAAAAGATGTTCTGTTATTTATGGACTGATAAAAAAACGGACAAACCATACATTCTTATGGTAGAAGGAAAATACCTCGAACACCCTGACTTGGAAGAAGGCGACCGTACAAGAATGAAGATTTACAGAGTCAATCCCAACAAAGATTTGCCCGTAAAGACAATAAAGAACATTTTACAAAAAGCGTTGGACTTATACAGAAACGGTGTAATAAAAATTAAAGGGTGACGGCCAGAAAAGCACATATTCCAATCCTGCAAATAAAAAACAAAAAGATCCAAGCGGACGCTTGAACCAGTTTTCGTTTTTTATAACTTATTGCAAGTCTGGACTCGCTAAGAAAGCAAATTGGGATAGAAGATAAATGGCGAGCCGTATTTTTAAAGAGGTGAAAATTGGCTATTTTAGTGGCGATTGTGACTGGTTGCCTGGAAAAGGCAAAGCGACAACATTCATAAAAAGATAAACGCATTAAGTACATAAAATTATGCTTACAGACATCAATCCAAAATTGCCGATGAGGGACAAAACCGCAACGAGGGAGTTTTATTTAAACAAGCTGG
>CAMPJM010000547.1 GCA_946886805.1 uncultured Flammeovirgaceae bacterium
TACCATCTGTAAGCTTTTTACGAAAGCGGATAGTTGCTTTCGGGTCATCAAGGGTGTTCGTCACCAAATACAAATCCAGGTCCCCGTCCATGTCATAGTCTAAAAATACGCCTTGAGTACTGTAACCATCATCATTAAGGCCGTACTTTTTAGCTAACTCTTTAAATATAGGGATCCCCTGCTTGTCCAGGCCTTGGTTTACGTATAGGAGATTTTCCCGGCGCGAGGCCTCATCATAAAAAGAAGCGGATACATACAAATCCAACCAACCATCGTTGTTTATATCTACTGTTGCGGCACCCATACACCATTTCTCCTCCGCCGAAACGTCTGCGATTTCTGTTATATCTTCAAACCGGAACGATCCTTTATTTAGGTATAGCTTATTCGAAACCATATTGCCTGAAAAATAAACATCAGTCAAGCCATCGTTATTAAAGTCCCCTACGGCTACACCTCCTCCATTATAAATGTTGGCTGCATTTAAAATATTAAGGCTATCACTTTCAGTAATTGTGTTTGAAAAGCTGATCCCGGAATGGGATGAAGAAACCTTGCTAAAGAGGGTAGCCTCTCTTTTTTCTGAACAATTGAACAATAGCACTACGAACCCTAAAGCAAACAGTTGAGTTGCTTTTAACTTTTGGATAATGATATTACAATAGTACATGCCTCAATTTAAAATTAAAATGACTATCCGTTTTGATGCCTAACAGATAAAAGATAATGGTTATTGATATATTTAGAGCCAAATTAATGGTTTTTGCAAGATCCTTCCCCGCAACAAGGGCGGGGCAAGCTCTAACGTCAGGATAACAACTTAGGCTGTCGCTGTTTTTTTTGTCATCCTGAGGAACGAAGGATCTTGGTTGGTCCATTATATAACAATTGAAATGTTTATCTGATACTATTTTTTCTTGTTGGGGTAATATTACGGACAGTCATTTAAATTAAAATCCAACTTATCGAACTGGGCAGGCCCTAATTTATTTTGTCGACAACCGGTGCTAATATCGGTCGTAAAGTCGCTTTCAATTCTCGAAAAACCAAGCACTGCCCTGCATAAAAAATGCCCCTGTGTCAGACCAAGTGGGTATAACACAGGGGCATCTGTTGCGTCACCACTATTTTTCCATTTTCACCAGCGAGTCATCATACAACTTTTGGTGAACGGCCTTTAATTTATCCTCACTGACTTTAATTACCTTTCTATCATAGGTCATCAGTCCATTGGTTTCTATTTCTACATCTGTAGTCTGCGTATAAACGGCTGCAGAAAGTCCTCTGGAAATCAGGTCCGTCATTTTATCGATAAATGTTTTGTAACGATCAAAAAGCTCATCGGCTGTTTTAAAGCTTTGATAGCCCCAGTTGTCTTTTTCCTGCCAGGTATGGCCTTCCACCGGTAAGCCAAGACCACCAAATTCCCCTAATACAATTATTTGGTCTTCTCCGAAAAGGTCAGCCCTTGGCATTGCAGGCTCGGGATAATTATGCAAGTCGATAATATGGCCCACCTGCTCAAAATTACCACCACTGGCACTGTTTACTAACCTTGAAGGATCCATTTCCATCGTCCATTCTGTGATTTCTTTGGTCTTAAATTGTCCCCAAGCTTCGTTGAACGGCACCCATACCACGATGCTCTGAAAGTTATGCAAATCCTTCATTATTTCCTTCCACTCCTCTTTGAAAATCTGCTCTGATTCCGCAGTTCTATCTTTGTCTGTTTGAATGCCTTCTACCCCCGGACGAGAATTCCACCTATTGCCCAAGTCACCGCTCGGCATATCCTGCCACACCAACATTCCTAGTTTATCGGTATGGTAATACCAACGTGCTGGTTCTACTTTCACGTGCTTTCTGATCATATTGAAACCCATTTCTTTTGTCTTTTCAATATCAAAAAGCAGTGCTTCATCTGTTGGGGCTGTATACAAACCACCAGGCCACCATCCCTGATCAAGAGGACCATACTGAAATACGAATTCATTGTTCAGCAACATGCGTTGGATGCCATTTACATCTGGTTCCATGCTTATTTTTCTCATCGCGAAATAGCTGTCGATCTCATCTATTACCTTTCCGTTTCTTACTATGCTCACCTTAAGATCGTACAAAAAAGGGTTTTTAGGGGACCATAATTTTTGATCCTGAATTTTAACTACCGCTTCCTCGTTAATATTTACAGTTACTTCATCGATTTTATTCTTGCCATCCCAGGCGGAAACTTTTAATTTGTCACCTGACTGTGTTCCTTCTGCATCTGCTGATACTGTGAGCGTCTTTTGATCTATATCGGGTGTTTGCCTGGTTGCAGCAATATAAGTTTTGGGAACAGGCTCCAACCACACTGTCTGCCAAATTCCCGAAACCGGCGTATACCAAATAGACTCCGGCTTCTTTACCTGCTTTCCCCTTGGCTGAGGACCGTCGTCTGTCGGATCCCATACCCTTACGGCAACCTCCTGATCGCTACCTTTTTTCAAAGCGGTAGTTATATCAAAGTAAAACGGATCATAGCCACCACGATGGGTACCTACCTTTTTGCCATTTACGAAAACATCTGCTTGCCAGTCAACAGCTCCAAAATGCAGCAACAGGTTATTTCTCCTTAATTTAGAGGGGATGCTTATTTCCTTTTTGTACCAAAGCACCTGATCTTTGGTAATTCTTTTTCCAACACCAGACAAGGCAGATTCTACGGCAAAAGGAACAAGGATTTTCCCATCAGCTTCGGTGGGAACAGCTTCAGTGCCCTCTTTGGATTGAATGCTATAATCCCAAAGTCCGTTAAGGTTTTGCCAATCCTTCCGCACCATTTGTGGTCTTGGGTATTCCGGCAATGTATTTTCAGGATCTACTTTTTCTGCCCATTCGGAAATAATTTTCCCTTCGATGGGTTTCCAGGAGTCTTGAGAATAACCAGTTTGAAAAAATAAAATCAAAGCAAAAATTAGTAATCTCAGGTTTAAATTCATTTGTTTATTGTTTTTTGGGATCAAAATATTCGTATTTATTTGTTAATGTTAATTGTTTGTGTTATTGAAGAAAATGCCAAAAGTCATTTTTTCACTTCTGATAAAAGAGGTTTAGCAACATAAATTGATTTTACGAAAGCATGTAAATTACAACTCAACTTTCTGAATTTCAGAAAATAGCATATCTTCAACGCCCTCAATCTTAACGCCTACTCTTGCATAAACATAATTTTGAGACGGAAGAAATTCGGGCACTTCTACAGTTAAACTAATATTATTCATATCAATTATATCTGCCGAAGGAATATCAGAATGTGCAATATTTGTAGCACCACTGACAAAAGTGGACTTATTAATATATAAAGACACCCTTTCTATATTCTTGGCATTTTCTCCAGTAATAATCTTTTCTATTTGCGTTGAGGCGGAGATAAACCGATTGCTTGAAGAAAAACTGGTATTTCTTACCATGTAATAAGGTAAGACTTCTATATCCATTGTCATGCCACCGTTTAAATTTAGGATTATAGTATCCGAATTCGTTGTTTCATTTTCTAAAGGAACATAAGGGCCTTGATTTTCGGGGAACGAGAGGTTATAGGTTCCTGAAAATAGCAATGCAGAAAATGAACCGTCCTGATCTACTGTGACATCAATAGGAATGAGAGAATTATAGGCAGGCTCCCATAACTGAAATCGAACCTGATTCCATTCTACATTTATTGGATCCCCATTGTACACTATCCTTCCTTGGAAAAGAGCATCCGGAGCATCATAGTTATCCTTTTCACAGGATGAGAGAACGACAATTGCCATTACTCCGATTATTATATTATAAAATTTCTTGTACATAATTTATATATTTATAC
>CAMPJM010000548.1 GCA_946886805.1 uncultured Flammeovirgaceae bacterium
CATTCTTAAAAGAATAGAAAAAGACATTCAAAATTTGAATATCAAGCTTTCAGGGACTAAGGACCTGATCAGGCAAAATGAAATCTCTGCTCAAAAAATTGCTGAAAAAATAAGCATCCTCAATCTTAAAAAACCTAAGACTTCTGAAGCACTTTCTTCCCTGGAGAAAGTAAAACAGGCTCTTGAAGAGAAACTTGCCTTCAAAATAAGGTTGGGTGAGAAGAAAAGCTTAAGGGAAAAGACGAGAATCTCAATAGAGGATTTAGAAACTACCTTTGAAGAAAAAAGAAAACTCCTGCAAGAGGTTACAAACCAAAAGTGTACTGAAGAAGCCAAAATCGGCCAGATCAGGGGCATGTTGAAAATTTATGACTATGCAAAATTTGAAAGGCACACCTTGCTGGAACTTTCATCAAGTTTAGATAGGGGCTTAATGTTCATTGAAAGTCTAAATAAGGCTTATGAGGAGTCAGCAGATAGGATTAATAAAAACGAGCAAAAATTGAGCAGGCTAAAAGGGCAATTATCTTCTGAAGAAAAATCTTTAGAAGATTTGGTAAACAAAACTGTCACTCTAGATGAGGAGATTCAGCAATTGTTAAGGGATAAAAGTTTTGCTTCTGTACCACAGGTATCAGAAATTCTGAAAATGAACCTTAATATTGACAAAGAGCGAAAAGAAATAGAGCTTTATAAAACCAAGGTAGTTCAAGTAGAGCAGCGGTATAATATCATCAAAAAAGAAATTAATCACAGAGAGTATTCGGCGGATCATCATCGGGAGGTAATCCAGGAAATAATCGATCTCGAGGATGAAATAAAGGATGTTCAAGCTAAAGTTTCATTGAAGAGCCGCGAGATTGAAGAGATCATCAGGAAAATGGAAAGAAAAAACCAGCTTTTTGAAGAGCTTCACAGGTTGGAATTGAGGAAGCAGAATCTTTCTGAGCTTTGCAATTTGTTCAGAGGAAACGGATTTATGAATTACGTATCGTCCATTTATCTCAACAACTTATGTAAAGCCGCTAATGATAGGTTCCTATTGCTGACGAAGAACAACCTGAGCCTTGAGTTGAACGAGCAAAACGATTTTATTGTCAGGGATTTTTTAAACAATGGCAAAACCCGTTTATTAAAAACACTGTCTGGAGGCCAAACATTTCAGGCTTCTTTATGCCTCGCTTTGGCACTGGCTGAAAATGTAAAAGTACTTAACAAGGCAGACCAAAGCTTCTTCTTTTTGGATGAAGGATTTGGAGCGCTGGACAAAAACGCATTGCGTGTAGTTTTTGAAACGCTAAAGACTTTGCGAAAGGAAAATAGAATAGTGGGCATCATTTCGCACGTTGAAGAATTACAACAAGAAATAGATGTGTATGTGGAAGTAGAAAACCACCGCGATACTGGTAGTCAAATATCTTTTAGTTGGAAATGACCTTAAAACGAAATCTGTTGATTGCATTCGGAATCATTCTCTTTTTTTATTTAATGCTATGCATTCTATATTTTCTTTATCAGGAAAAGCTTATTTTTCATCCCCAGCCATTGCCCGCAGATTTCGAATTTCAATATGAGGAACCTTTCGAGGAACTATGGATAAATACACTGGATGGAGAAAAAATAAATGCTTTGCATTTTAAAGCTGATTCTTCTAAAGGGGTGGTATTATATTTTCATGGCAATGCGGGTAATTTGGCCACTTGGGGCGTTGTAGCCTCGCAGTTCCTTCCCCACAATTATGATCTGTTTATAATGGATTATAGAGGCTTTGGAAAAAGCACTGGCACCTTTAACGAATATAAATTGCATCAGGACGCGCTTGCATGCTATCAATACCTTATTGATAGCGGAGTGAATGGTAATGATCTGCTGATTTATGGGAGATCTATTGGCTCAGGCATTGCCAGCAGAGTTGCAAACGAAAAATGGAATAAAGGGGTGATTTTGGAATCGCCATTGAACAATATGGTTGACCTGGCCCATCATTATGCACCTTTTTTACCTCATGGATTATTATTACGATATAAATTTCCTGTAAATCATTTCGTAAAATACATCCGCCACCCGATTTATGTCATTCATGGAACCGAGGATGAGGTAATTCCATACAAATTGGCGGTTAAATTAAAAGATGAAAGCGAGAAGGTAACTTTTTTCACGATTGAAGGGGGCGGGCACAATAATTTAGACGCGTTTCCCGAATTTGATGAGATAATGAAAACCATTTTGGAAAAATAAAAAGTTATCAAATGCTTGGAAGATAGCGGAATGAATATCCAGCTAAACCAATCAATAAATAATTTTGAAACGATTATAGCCAATAAGCTTTGACTACCCTTATAATGTAGTTTGCGTTTTTAGCACCGAAGATCTGTGTCCTGGGAGATCTTTAACTACCACCGCTCTTCCGGATTTGTAATCCGGAAGCATTAACCATGGCTTTGTAATCCATTTGCAGTACTTAAGAAAACGCATTACAAATGCTAATATTAAACGGGTCGGGATTGCAAATCCCAACCAGCTGTGTCAGACAGGTCTTACGTACTGTCTCGTGCTGGTTTTGCATGTCGCTTTTTCTGCCTACAATAGACAAGACTTCCGAAGTTCTTAGCGTGAAATTTACTTGTTTGAGATACCTCACTTTTTTTGAAAGCCAAACTTCTGAAGTCTTACGTCGTCGCTCCAATTACGCACTGCTATTTTGCCCACTATCTAAACCTATAGCCTGACATCCAATATCTACCGTCTAGAATCTATTGTCTAATATCTAATGTCTAAAAAACTCATTCCTCCGCATTTACTGTATTATCCACTTCTCTTTTTAGTGCTTCTATGTAGGCGTTTTTTAATACTGTAAAGATGGTAGTCCATACATCAGTTTTCACATTTCCGATTTCTCCTTTCAATGGCACCCTGGAAGCAACCTGATCTTCTTTATGATTTTCAAAAATTTCTGAACCCAATTCTGCTATCCCTTCCCACACCAATTGAAAAACGTTCCTTTTATCTTTTGCATCCTTGCTCAGATCCAAAACTTTCATATCTACCATTACAGGTTTCACATAACCATCGAAACTACCATTCATCAACACTATCTCACTATAAAGATTAAATGTTCCCCGTTCTACATCAAATTTTCCGTAAGCTTTAATAAAATCGTTTAAGGCTGGTAAATTCACTTCTGTAAACTTTAGATTGGCATCAAAATCCGGAATTTTCTTTAATATATTCATCTCGGCATTTAGTACAAGAAGGCCGCCTCCCACAGAGGTTCCTGTCAATTTTAGGTCCGATGGAAGTTTCTCGGGATTATCCGTAGCATTGTTTAAGTTCAGCGCTACTGCATTCAGGCTGTCGATGGAGATATCCACTTTCGGTTCGGCATGGAAATCAAGATATGAAATATTCCCTCTGACAATTTCAAACCTGTTGACCTGGAGGGGCATCAAATCTTTGATGGGTTGTGTCCAATCTGCTTCAGCTCCGGTCTGACTTTCTTCTGGTGTAGGACCAGCCACAAAATTTAACTTAGGATAAATCAGCTTAATTTCGCCGACAATAGCACCTTCAAATAAAGCCTCCCATTCAACGGAAAGATCTATTTTTTCGATATCAACAAAAGGGACAGGAATATCTCCACCTGTTTTTTCAATTTTAAGTTTATTAATTGCATACGCACCCCTCCACAGAGATATTTCAACACCCTCTATAGAGCCATGATAGCCTTCTATATCACTTAGCGCTTTATTTACGTAGCGGGTCACAAAATATGGCAAGCATAGTCTGGCTATGATGATTAAGGCAATAATCCCAATTATAATTGCCCACTTTTTATTG
>CAMPJM010000549.1 GCA_946886805.1 uncultured Flammeovirgaceae bacterium
ATATTATATTTCTATTTACCATTAGAAGAATAGCTAAAGGGAAATAATAAACAGCGAATAAAATGGCATTTGGAAGATATTTTGAAGAATTCGTAGAAGGGGAAAAAATCCAGCATTCGCTTGGGAAAACCATAACTGAGTCAGACAATAATTTGTTTTCTCTTTTAACTATGAACCATCATCCTATACATATAAATCAACATTATGCTAGTCAACAGCAACATGGACAAATATTGGTTGTTGGTACTTTGGTATTTTCTTTAGTTGTTGGGCTTACAGTCTCGGATATAAGCGGGAAGGCTGTGGCTAATTTGGAATATGAGTCGATAAAGCACTTACGCCCGACTTTTATAGGAGATAGCCTTTATGCCGTAAGCACGATCCTAAGTAAAACTTCTTCAGCAACAAAACCAGATCGAGGAATTATCCAAGTTGAAACCGTGGCGCATAATCAAAGAAATGAAGAAGTTCTACAGTTTAGAAGGAAAGTATTAGTATTCAAAAGAGATGTCAAATAGAAGCTTCCACTTTCTGCCTGCAAACAAACAAGACCTACTTAAAAAAGTTGGAAAGTTTACTTTTAAACCACATGCTTTAATCTTTGACATAGAAGATAGTGTACCAGGAGAAAGTAAAGCACAAGCACGAAATATACTAGAAAGTCTATTCACGCAAATTCCGTTAGATGATGTCTATGTAAGGATCAATGAACCAGGCTCCTTATTTCTACCGCAGGATATTTTGTTAGTTAATCGCTATCCAACTTTAGGAATTGTTATTCCTAAAGTTGAGGATAAAGCAGAGTTATGGAAATTGTTAGAGGCTATTTCCTTAGAAAACACAAATAGAAACATTATTTTTTTAGTTGAAAGCTTTCGTGGACTTAAAGATCTTCCCAATATCCTCTCAAGAGTAAATGTGTATGGGGTAGGTCTAGGGCTAGAAGATATGTTATGTAATATGTCGCGCCCAAATTCAAAGTTAAAGATTCTTAGTGAGCATATCCGGTTGGAACTAGCTTTAGTCGCAAAAGCTTATGGTTGCTTAGCTATAGATACAATATCTAACGAATTTTATGATTTAAAGATTATAGAAAAGGAGTGTGAAAATGCACAAAGATTAGGCTTTGATGCAAAGCTTTCCATCCATCCTAATCAAGTAAATATTATAAATAAAGTTCTTAGCATTGATGATCTAAGTTTAGAATGGGCAAAATCAATAATTGAGTTAAGTGGCGGAAATGAGCAGTTTGGTTATTCAAAAATTAACAATATGTTAATTACACCACCTAAAATAAGAAAAGCAAAGCGAATTATATATGAAAGGAAGCACTATGACTAAAAAAAGTTTACGTACCATGACTTTCGTGCCGGGATATATGCGAAAATTCTTAGAGAAAGCTAAATCTTTTAAATCCGATGCCCTCATCTTAGATCTAGAAGACTCTGTTCCATTAGAATATAAAGATCAGGCTCGTAAAAACATAAAAGAGTTTTTATCGCAGAAAAGCTATCAGCAACAGATTTATATTAGGGTAAATTCTATTGATTCAGGACTGCTCTCTGATGATTTGGAGGCTGTTCTACTGGAAAATACAGATGGAATCATGTTTACAAAAATTATTGATGAACGTGATATATATTATTTTGACAGACTTCTTACTCAGCTTGAACTTGATAGAAGCTTTAGACCAAATAAATTTAAAATATGTCCGCTTATAGAAACAGGATCTGCGTTACTAAGTGCCTATCAAATTGCTAAGGCATCTCCTAGAGTAGTTGCTTTAGCGTTTGGAGGAGAAGATTATCTTACAGATCTAGACGGTTTACATAAAGAACACGGGGTAAGTTTATTAGTGCCTCGATCTATGATTGTTATGGCTGCTCGTTCAGCAAAAATAGAAGCTATAGATACACCTTATTTAAACATCCAAAACGTTGATGGTTTTAAACAAGAAGCCGGACTTGCAAGGGAACTAGGCTTTTCAGGGAGCTTAATTATCCACCCCTCACAAATAGAAATTGCAAATGGAATTTTTACACCTAGTAAAGAGGAAGTTAAAGAGGCTCGGATAGTTATAAACACAATAAATGAAAGCAAAAGAAAAGGATTGGGTGTTGCTTTACTTGATGGAAAGCTCATAGGGCCTCCTATGGAAAAGCGGGCACTGAAAATACTGAGTAAGATGAAACAAATTGAAAATGCAGAAAAAGCTTTAGGTTCAAATGAATAATAAGGAGAAAATAATCACTAAAGAAGAACTGGTAAAAGACCTAAAGGGATTGGGAATTAAGCAAGGTGATTTATTGAACCTTAAAGTATCCCTAAAATCTATAGGTAAAGTGGAAAATGGAGCAAATACTCTAATCGAAGCAGCTCTAGAGGTAGTTGGCGAAGAAGGCACCCTTGTTTCTGATGCTTTTGTTGAAGTACATAAGATGCCGCTAAAAAAGAAAGCCCTTGATTATATATCTAAGAGTGATTCCCCCTCTTATGCAGGGGCTTTAGCAAATGCTATGATTAAACACCCTAAATCTTTTAGAAGTTTACATCCTATACAAAAATTTGTAGCTATTGGCCAATTTGCCGAAAAGCTAATGTATGCACATAAGCCGGAAGCTTTTGCCTATGATGTTCTTAGAAAAATGGCCGAACAAGGAGGAAAAAATTTAAAGGTCGGATCTGATAAAAAAGTACCTGGAGTTGGCACTACACATATCGCAATTTGCGATCTAGGTTTTATCCAAGAAAGGGAGAAGCAAGGGGTTTATTATGAAACAGAAATCGGAGAGGTGAAAGAATTTGAACGTAAATGGGTAGGAGGATGTGGGTTTGGATTTTCAAACCTTATGCCATACTATGGTGAAGCAGGTGCTGTTCTAGCCGAAGGTAGGATTGGAAATGCCTCAGGTAAGCTTACTGATATGGGCAAAACATTAGCAGTAGAAAAGGAAGTGCTCAAAGAAAAACCAGAATTAATTCTATGTAACAGCCCTTCTTGTTATGATTGTAGGGTAAGTTGGTCGTTTTCACCTTTAACGGAAATAGGATTTGCCTTTAATAACTTAAAAAAGGGAAATCTCAGAAAGTTTATTGCTACTTTGTCCTTAATGAAAAGAAGAAAAATTTATCAAGGGAGTGGATTATAATTTATAATTATTAATGTACAAACCTACATGTTAAAAGTTTACATTCCTCATGATAATTTTCTATCTGAAAGAAAGTATATAATTAATGTATTATTATCTAATTTTCTTGGTCTAGACTTTGAAATAGTAACTAATCAAAATAGCAAACTTTTAATAAGGATATGCTATAATAACAAAGAACTTTTAATCGACGATAGTTTTTTCCTACTATGTAAAAAATATGGTTGGCTTTCTTCCGATACCATGCCGAAGGTACCCTTGAAAACATGGGATCCAAATGATCCTCAAGTCGAGAAAAAGCTTTTAAATAATAAAGTTCCTGTCCTTTATGGTGTAAATAAGATAGAGACAGATCTCAATAAGATTCATATTGGAATCGACATTTTCGGGTCTTCTTTCTTTATGCTCAGCCGCTATGAAGAACTGATAATAGAAGAAAGAGATGTACATGATCGCTTCTCAGCAAAAACATCGATTGCATACAAGGAAAAATTCTTAGATAGACCAATTGTCAATGAATATACTGAAATTCTGTGGAAAAACATTAAACTGTTGTGGCCATCCGTAGAGAGAAAAAAAAGAAACTATAGAACTCTGATAAGTTGCGATGTGGATTATCCCTTTGATCCAACTTTTAAATCAGCCTTTAAGGCAGCAAAACGGATTTCCGGAGACGTCATAAAG
>CAMPJM010000550.1 GCA_946886805.1 uncultured Flammeovirgaceae bacterium
GCATTCGTCCAGTCGATAGGCGTACTGGAAAAAAATTCCAATCTTTTAGGGTAAGCGATTTCCTGTCCATTATAAATCATAGGTACTCCTTTCATATAAGCTGCCACCACAAATGTTGCCATAGCACCTCGCTTCCCATCGAAAAGTTCCATTGGTGTTCCTTCATAGATGTTCACATCATGGTTAGAGATATAACGTACTATTCGCTGAGATCCCCGGAGCGTATCGGAATAATCCGCTGTATTTACGCTATCGATTATAGTAACTGCTTTATTTTCTTCAAAAATTTGATCTTTTAACCTGTAAAAGAAATTAAATCCGAAAACGAAATCAAAGCCGGCCTTGAAATGATCATCACGGTCACCTTCTGCCAATAACAGCAACTGACGCGAATCTATAGCTCTTAGCTCCCCAACAGCTTTCTTCCAAAAATCAAAGGGTACCCAATTAGCAGCATCAAACCTATATCCATCGATATTGGCATTATAAACCCAATAGTTCAAAGCATCCAGCATGGCTGCGCGCAGCTCCGGATTCTCGTAGTTTAACTGAGCCACATCTTGCCAGTTCGTGTTGGGTGGGATAATAATATCTCCTTTTTCGTCTTGTTGATACCAATCTTTATGTTCCTTGATCCAGGGATTATCCCAGGCAGTGTGGTTGGGCACCCAATCCAACATTACAGCGATGCCTCTATCATGTGCCTCTTCTACCAGGCTCCGCAAATCGTCTAGCGTGCCAAATTCCGGATTAACAGATTTGTAATCCTTTACGGCATAAGGCGAGCCATCGCCACCTGCAGATCTCAGTTTGCCTACCGGATATATGGGCATCAAATAAATTACATTCACCCCCAATTCATCAATCTCATCAAGCCTTGCCTCCACGCCCTTAAAGTTCCCGTCTTGGCTAAATGAGCGAATATTTACCTGATATATAGCTACATCCTGCGGATCAGGAACCTGAGCAAAAGGTGTCCCATATTGCTGATAAGGAGCGTCTGATGATACATTCTCTTGGGCTTGGGCTTGGGCTTGGGCTATGCAAGGCAACACACCAATAGCGAAAATCACCAACAGCAGGGTACTTTTTAAATTTTTTAGTGCTATAACCATCTTAATTTATTGTATTCATAATTATTCCAAAACATAATAGAGCAACCTAAAATAAAGTAGTACCCCATTTAGGGCACTACTTTCAATCATCGAAACTCAGCACTATTACAATCAACAACCTTTTTAATAGCTTTTGCTACGACGAACACAAAATGTAAGGCTGTCGCCGATGTTTGTGTCCTAACAAACAACATAAATAACAAATTGTGAGGGTACAAACAGTGGCGATGTGGATGATATTCTTTTACTAAATTTTATCGTCCATACTTAAATTTAGTTACTAAAATCCTAATTTTTCAGGATCATATATTCATACGCTTCCAATGAAACTGTCTCATTTAAGGTAACTGAATTATTGGTAAAAGCATCTTCCCAGGTAGTACCGACAAGCGACACAGGAATTTCAAAATCTGATGCAGTATCACGGACATTCACCAGCACCACCACTTCTTCGGATCCTGAAATACGTTTAAAGGCCACTACATCTTGAGCAGGAAAAGTTT
This sequence comes from uncultured Flammeovirgaceae bacterium, assembly GCA_946886805.1. The sequence goes on from CAMPJM010000550.1 coordinate 1,619, forward strand.
CTATTGAACCTCCTTTTACCGCTTCGCTACTGTTGTAAAAGGACATCAACTGTTGATATTCCGCAAGAATATCCGGATTTACCGACCAGTCAATTTTAGTAACATCTCCGGCAAAAAAAGACAGCTGAGTTGGAAATCCTACCTCCTGTCCACTGTAAATTAAAGGAACACCTCCCATATAGGCTGTAACTACAAAGGCTGCAAGTGCGCCATTTTGTCCACCAAATACCCCTTGAGGAGTATCTTCCCATGCATTGTCATCATGATTGGTGATCCATCTCAAAATATGAGATCCGTCGGGAACGCTTGTATAATCGACATTATTTGCGGTGATTAAATTAGCAGCAGATGAATTGTGAGCAAAAACTTCTTCAAGCCTGCTATAAAAGTACCAGCCGAAAATCAAATCAAAGCCTGCTGAAAACATGTCCTTATCCGCTGCTTCTGCAAACATAACGATGTCTCTGTCCGGTATGGCCCTTAGTTCATCAATGGCCTCCTTCCAAAAAGTAACAGGTACGCCTTCTGCATAATCAACACGGTAGCCATCCACATTTGCTTCTAAGACCCAGTATTTCATGGATTCTATCATTTCAGCCTTCATTTCCGCATTGGAGAAATTTAAATCCGCCACGTCTGTCCAGTCAAATTCTTGTGGGGCTATGATATTTCCCTCATCGTCCTGTGTATACCATTCAGGATTTTCTTCAATCCATGGATGATCCCATGCAGTATGATTACCAATCCAATCCAAAATGACCGCCATATCCCGCTCATGCGCTTCTTCAACTAAGGAACGAAGGTCGTTCAAAGACCCAAATGTTGGATTCACCTCCCTATAATTTCTGACAGCATAGGGAGAACCAAAACCCTTTAAAGCACCGATTGGATAAGTAGGCATTAGCCAAATTACATTCACGCCTAATTCTTTAATTGCATCCATTCGTGATTCCACCCCCGCTAGACCTCCACCAGAACTAAAGGCTTGAACATTAACTTCATACATAACAATATCTTCTGTACTCGGTACATTGTCGAACGGGGTTCCATATTGGGTAAAATCACCATCAATGACTGGCGGAGGCTCTATTGTTGGAAATTCTTTATCATCTGTTTCACAACCGGCTCCAACAAACAATATGCTTGACAAAACCATCAGCATAACCGCCTTGTTTTGTAAGCTATTTAAAAACAAGCCTGCACCACTATTCCATTTTTCTTTTACTGACATCACTTTTTCCATTTTCAATTTTAATAATTCTACTTAACTATCCTTCAAATGAGATAGCCTCACATTAACAACACAGAATTATAAATACTCATAAATACTCCCCTTACTAAAACAAATTTTCAGAGAAAACTAAAGTTTCGCTCCCTCTGAAAACCGCTTATTTACTTAGGAAAATCGCCTAAGATATTCCGAATTAAACGAAACACGGCTCCCTGTCATTAGTACCCGTCCGTATGGACGGATGAGTAGTTCATTGAAGCTTCTTTCACTTTTAAAAGCAATTTCCCTGCTTAGTTACTCGTTCATTTGCAAGTCATAGGTATACATACCCGATTCGCTCAAATCTATCGTAAATGTATAATTACCCGCTTCGGAAATAACTATCCTAGCCCCTTCGACATAAGGCATCAGCGGGTGATTTTCATAACGTAACAATCCCTCTTCGGCGATACCCATATCAATGATCCATTCGTCATTGGCCCTAATTTTAAATTGACCTGGTACTAAATCTACTGTGATGGATCCTGTTTCTGTGTCGGGATCGAAAGTCATTGGTGTAGAAGCATCCCAACCGCCTGGGGTCGCATCTCCTATAATTCCCCAGGTCTCGATTTCTATCAACACATAGGTCATCTCATTTAAATCAACCGCCAAGTGGTAATATCCTGGTGAAGGTGCGACAAAATTATTGCCCGCTTCATTGTGTTCTATGATAGTTCCCTCGCCTCCATCTCCATAAGACGGAGCCCCCCATGAGTCATCCACTCCATACAGTTTAAATTCATTCGTGCCCCCTTCAGGAATATTAATATACCCTTCGTATACGCCCTCCTCCCTAAAGGAAGCGATTGGCGTAGCGGAAATTATATCCCAACCCTGAAAATCACCTGCAACCCATAAATAAGAAAAAACAGGCGGCGGCGGTGCATCTGAAACCCAAGGCGTGATCATAAGCGTAATAGGATCAGACGTC
>CAMPJM010000551.1 GCA_946886805.1 uncultured Flammeovirgaceae bacterium
TGATTATCCTTATAAATTCGAAATGGGACCACTCCGTTGGTCAACAAATCCACTTCATTAATAAATTTCTAAGAAATTGTCCTTGGGAGAGGATGTTACATTGGATTTTTCGGGATTCAAATTTTCTCCTCCATTACTTTCCGTATTCTTTGCTTCATTTTTAGAAAGAAACCAACATGTCAAATTTGTAAATTACAACCCAACAACTTATTTGGAATTTATAGCGTTTCCCAATGGATTTAAACCTGATCAGATAGTTGGATGGGAAAGCGTTTTATCTAACTATAAAAGTAGATCCTATCTTCCGTTAGTTCATTTTAACACTTCGAAAGGCAGGATCGAAAGTAAAGAGAGAAACAATGTTATCTCTCATGTATGTCAGGTAATAAAAAATATTACCAAGATTCCCTTAAATTATTACTCTGCAATAAGCTATTTTATATCTGAACTGTCTGACAATATTGTTGATCATTCTGGATTGGATCGAGGATGGTTATCTTTTCAGTATTATGCAAATTACAACGTGATAGATTTTTGTATTTCTGATTCAGGCATGGGTTTTTTAAATGCATACAAGTCGTATACGGGAGAAAATGATTACTCACACATTAATACACATGCCGATGCCCTAGATAGTGTTATAAAAGGTTTTTCCACTAAGCACGTAAACGAAAGGGGCTTTGGCGTCCATACCTCTCGTGAAATGCTTGTAAAGGGTCTAAAGGGTCATTTTCTTTTGCTCAGCGGGGACGCTCTTTTGTATAATTATGATTTAGTGGATTTTAAAGCTGTATTCGATGGAACTTTGGCTTTTTTGAGAATACCTTGCAAGTCCTTTGACAGAAACTTTAGCTATGCAAAGTTCGTTGAATAGAAAAATACTATATTTGAAGTAACATGAAAGGTTCCACAACAAATTATATCGAGGTATCAAAACAATTAGTAGATCAAATAAATAGCCGTTCTTCGGTAAGTAATCTGTTGCAAGACGCATACAGTGCCGATCATGCTGTTATTGATTTTAAGAACATAAGCTTTATTTCGAGATCGGCTGCGCACCAATTGCTCACTGAAATTGAAATCCTTCAAAACAAGGGGGTGGATATTACTTTCAGTAATTTGGGTCCTGAGCTCGAAGCTATGCTTGATCAGGTTTCATCATCAAGAAAGACAAATTATAAGAGGGCTACTTTTGTTAAAAGGCGATCCTTTGCCTCAGAACAGGAATTTGAAGATTTCTTATTGGCTATTTAAAATTTGTTCTATCCGCACTAGTTTTAATAGCAATCACCTACAAATTGGCCCAATTCCTATTATAAAAGTCGACAATTAACTTTAGGTCATTGATCCCCAACTTCTTTTTTTTTAAATCTTTTCCTATCTGCGGACAGTCACTCAGATACTGGGAAACATCCATCCAAATGGGAGATTAAAAATAACCTGCATTGTATCACTATCGAAAAATATTTGTCCGGAGACATGCTTGGCTTCCACATTTAGTGTGAAAACCAAGCATGCGATCACTAATCCTATTGATTTGAGCATAGAGGTTTTTGGATATGAATCTTTCGATTTTAATGTCTAAAGGTAATGATTTTAATATTTAATAGACAAAAATAATGATCCAAAAAGGATTTGGATTTTAATAATGTATATTTTTGGACAGCGTTTTTTTAGGGTTAGTTAAAGGTGAAAATAATGAATTACAAAAGATCTACTTCCAACGATCCTGATTTTAAGGGATTGGTTGCTTTACTTGATCAGGATTTGAAGACAAGAGATGGTGATGACCATGCCTTTTATGCGCAGTTTAACAAAGTAGATACTATAAAGCACACAATTATAGCCTATGCAGATCATAAACCGGTAGGTTGTGGCGCTATTAAAGTATACGATGCCGATACCTGGGAACTAAAGCGAATGTTTGTGCATCCTGCCAGTCGGGGCACGGGCATTGCAACCGCTGTTTTGATGGAGCTGGAGGGTTGGGCTCAAGAACTAAATTGTAAAAAGCTGATTCTAGAAACGGGACAGGCTCAGCCGGAAGCAATAGCCTTGTACAAAAGGAATAAATATATTCCAATGCCCAACTACGGCCAATATGCAGGGGTAGAAAATAGCGTTTGCATGTTTAAGAACTTGTAAATAGAAATAATAAGGGCAATTTTTACCTGAATAATTTTTTTGCCCATTTCTTTATCTTTTCACCAAAGGTGGGGGTCGTCGATTTCTCATCACCAATTAAGTAACCGTAGGGTTCTAACTTCGGTACGTTATCAAAAATCACCTTAATAATCCCAAGAAACGGGATAAATAGAATAAGACCTGAAACTCCCCATAAAATTCCGCCGATGATAATGGCCATGATGGTAAAGAGTGGGTTTAGGTCAACTTTTGAACCGATAATGAAGGGCGTTAGAAAATTGTTTTCTATGAATTGACCACTTGTAAACAGTGCGGCAACTGCGATGGGCACGCCCAATGATTCATAGGTGATCAAGGCTACCAGAAAAGGAAAAAGTCCGGCGAGAAAAGTACCTACATAAGGTATTATATTTAATAAGGCACCAAAAACGCCCCAAAAGATGGCATTGTCAAGTCCGATAATAATTAATCCCACACTATTAAAAACAGCCAGAACTATAGTCACGATTAGTTTTCCTCCCAAGTATTGTTGGGTTACTTTGCTTGTGTTTTTAATGATTTCATTTACCTGCTCACTTTTGCTATTGTCTACAACGCGAAGTATAAAAATTCTGAATTTTGAACGGTAATATAAAAAGAAGAATATATAGATGACGACCAGCCCCATTTTTGCAATTGTATCGGTAGTCGCCAATAGGATATTGCTCAGATATTGCCCAAAAGTATTGAAAAAGGAAGAGCTTTGTGAGCGAAAGTAAGATATCTGTCGCTCAGGAGAAATATCGGTTTGCTTTTGGATATAAAGTTGAAGCTCTTGCAATTGTTTGTCAAGGCCAGCTCTTATCTCCGGGAGGTCCTGCGAAAAGCTAATCAGTTGCGTTGAAAACAAATAAACAAACCCGGCAAAAACAATTATAATAATGAGCACACAAATAAGAGTTGTTAAGGCTCTGTTGATGCCCCATTTTTCTAATGGTCTCGCAACAGGCAGCATTAACATCGCTAATACTGCTGCATATCCCACCGGAATAAAAAACACACTGCCATAATACAATGCGCCGAAAAAAAGAAAAGCTGCTAACAAAAATAAAACAAACCTTGCTAAATTGCTTTGTTTAGAGATAGGTAGCGACATAATAGGATGAACCCGATACCCCGTAATCTTGTTTTTAAATCTTAATAATACGCTTTTGAGTTTCGAAATTTGAATTTTTGGACTCCTATTTTTTAAAGGAAAATACTTTTATTTCCTTTTCTGTAGGAGTACAAAATTCGCTTTTAAGATTGGCTTTTCAAAAGGTAAAAAACCTTGTTTCGGTTCATCAATAGGTATATAAATGCCTGGTCATGACCAATCAATGCTATTAAGTTAAGGCGATTTACCCTTCTCACTTTAGGAGAAGGATGGAGAGCTGCCCCGGAGCATTTCGGGGATGAGGTATTTTAAAAGCTTAACTTAATAGCATTGCATGACCAACTGAAGGACTGCTGTTGCATGATGGGTTTACTCCGTTTTTAAAGAATCTGAGTCGCTAAACTGATATTGTTTTATAAAATTACCACCCACGTATAAGTCAGCTTTTTCATCAGGTTGAAGCACAATTCTCATGGGTAATGTTTCTGTAGTTGGGATCCAAAAGAAGAGGCCCGTACCTTTGCGTTGCGTTTCCTGGC
>CAMPJM010000552.1 GCA_946886805.1 uncultured Flammeovirgaceae bacterium
AGTTTAGACAGTCCCCGAGCATTCATTTGGTGGGGAATAATTGCTATTTTTTTAGATTTTGTATCTTCCAAAAAATACCTAAACACTTGATAGCTATATAGCTTTCTGCCTAGCTTATCGGAAACCCTCCATTTTAAATCGATATACCCCTCTTTATTTTCAATATTAAGTTTTGCAATATTACCTTGAGTTTGCTCTACAGGAATTCCGCTGGCCTTATCGCTTACTTGTAAGGTAAAATGACAAAAATCATGTAGGTAGCCATCGATATTTAATAAGTAGGTATGATTCTTTTTCAAAGAATCTAGTTTGACAAAAATGTCATCCTGATTGGCTAAAGAAACACATGTTTCTATTTCATAAGTAGCAGTATCACAACGGACTCCATCAATTACAACAAGTTGTACCCCTCTTTGGTCCCTACAATTTTGGTTGGCAATATTTATAAAATAGACATTTGAAGTATCAGTTGTAAACGTAAACCATTGGTCGTTGTGATATTCGATACATTTTCCCGTAAGTGATTCATTAACACATTGCCATTGAACTGTGCAGTTAGTAGTATTAGATAAATGGGGGGCATCATTAATTTTTAAAGCAATGGCATTTTCAATACTATCATTGGCAACTTGGCAGACTGAAGAATAAGGAAGTAATAGTAATAGTATCGAAATAATCAGCAAAGTACTTGTCACGTTCTTCTTTTATCTCAGTTTTAAACCTTTGAGTTACATTTCATGCAACTATAATATATTAAATTTTCTCAGTAAAGATGAAGCCCTACAGGAGGCTCTTATGGAGCCATAATTTCCCAATCATTGATTTTCCACAAACAGGAAGCTCCTATGGAGTTGTTCATGATCCTTTTTGCTAAATTCATATAATATTCGACAGCAGTTTGTTAGTCTTTTGACCAACAAAAAGATTTGGATTGCCACATCAATTTAGACTAAGGAAACAAAGGAAAGGTTTCGTTTTCTATGTGCGCCTCATCCATAATTTGGCTTATTTGTTTTACTATATCGGGATGGAGATGACTAATATTTGTTGTTTCGTAAGGGTTCTCCTTAAGGTCAAATAGCTGTAAAGGGTTATTCCGGTCTTCTTTTACATTTAGGCGGACACCTTTCCAGTTATTCATCCGCACCGCTTGTCGCCCTCCATTTTCATGAAACTCCCAGTAGAGAAATTGATGTCGTGGCTGTTTCCCCTTCGCACGTAACGTAGGTAAAATAGAAATTCCGTCGGTATGGTTTGGGAGTGGCTGGTTAAGCAGATCCGCGAAAGTTGGCAGAAAATCCCAGGACGCTCCAATATGGTCAGACTCTTCTCCTTTTTTAATGACCGTCGGCCAACTGGCAATCATCGGCACGCGAATACCCCCTTCATACAGATCCCTTTTAATGCCCCGAAAGCTACCACTGCTGTTAAAATATTCTGGTTGGTTGCCCCCTTCACGATGAGGCCCATTATCACTGGTGAAGATGATCAGCGTATTTTTTTCTATTCCCAATGCTTTTATATTCGCCACCACCTCGCCCACATACTGGTCAAGCTTCCCGACCATAGCGGCATAAGCTGCAAGCGGATAAGCCTGTGGCTGGTATCCGGTACCGTTCCAGGTATCAGGGATTACTTTAGGTTTTTCCCCGAACTTATCCTTATAGTATTCAAATAACGCATCCCCTTCCGGCAACTGTAATCCGGCATGTGGCAATGTATAGGCGAGATACATGAAAAAAGGATTTCCGGCATTAGCATTCATAAACTCCATTGCTTTTTCCTGAATGACCTCAGGGGCGTACTGCTGTTGATTGTCTGGGGTGTTCGGACAGGCAATCCGTTGTGCGTTGTGCCATAAATGATCGGGAAAGAAATTATGAGATTGACGCTGACAATTGTAACCATAAAACTCGTCAAAGCCTTGTTTATTAGGTTCTCCTGTTGAACCGGGGTAGCCTAATCCCCATTTGCCAAATATGCCAGTTGTATAGCCTCCTTTCTTGAACAACTCAGCCATGGTAAAAGCGGAATCAGGCAAGGGAGCTTGTCCTTCGGGTTGTATTTCATAGTTACCCCGAATGGGTGTATGACCCGTATGTAGTCCGGTCATTAACGCAGCTCTTGAAGGGGCACAGACTGTAGTGCCGGCATAAAATTGTGTAAAAAGAATCCCATTGGCAGCAAGTTTATCAATATTGGGAGTTTCGATCAATTTTTGCCCATAAACTCCTATATCACCATAGCCCAAATCGTCTGCCAGAATAAAAATGATATTCGGTTTTATTTGAGCAAACGCAGATGCCGTGAGCAAAACAGAAAAAAGGAAAACCCCTATTTTTTTCATATTTCAATAATTCAATTCTATTTCCCCGCTAATATTTTCACCGCATCCTCATCTTCATAAGTATCAATTTATGTTTTGAGCACTGCCTTTAGCTCGTCCTGAACTTTCCTGTACTTTTTTGTTCCGAAAACATTATTCATTTCATGGGGATCTTTCTTTAAATCATACAGCTCCCAGGAATTGACTCTTTTGTAAAAGCGAATAAGCTTATATCGTTTGGTTTGAATACCAAAGTGTGGCGAAACCGCATGTTCACCATTTTAATAGTAATGATAGTACATGGCATCGCGCCCTTCAGTCGTCTTATTGGTAAGTAAAGGCAGCATGGATTGTCCCTGCATATCTTGTGGTATGGGAACGCCGGCTGCATCCAATATAGTAGGTGCAATATCCAGGTTCATCACAAAATCGTTGGATTCCGTACCAGGTTCAATTACTCCCGGGTAACGCATTACCATCGGTGTTCTAAAAGATTCCTCATACATAAACCGCTTGTCAAACCAGCCATGCTCTCCCAAATAAAAACCTTGATCGGATAGGTAAATAACAATGGTATTATCTGCCAAATCATGTTCCTCCAGATAGTTTAATGTCCGTCCGATATTCCGGTCCAAAGATGCAGCCGTACTTAAATAATCCCGCATATAACGCTGGTATTTCCACTCGATCAAGTCTTTCCTGATAAATTACTGGCTTCCAAATCTGCCTGAATAGAGTCGTAGTAAGTTGTATACTGTTCTCGTTGTGCTGCATTCAACCGGGTTACATTTCCATCTTCCGTATCTTCCGGATACATTTTCAAATCATACGCCATCAACATGGTTTTGTCGATGGTCATATCCTGCACTTTTGCTGCTTCCCGGTTTTCATAATCATCATAGAAATTATGGGGAAGCGGGAACTTGACATTATCAAACATCCCTAAATCCGAGGTATCGGGCATCCAGGTTCGATGAGTCGCTTTATGGCCTATCACCAAACAAAATGGCTTACGCTCGTCCCGCTTGTCCAACCAATCTTCTGCTGCATCTTCAACAACATCGGTCACATAGCCTTCCACCCGTTTTTGGGTGCCGTCCATCATTATGAAATCCGGGTTAAAATAACTCCCCTGGCCAGGAAGGAGCTGCCAAAAATCAAAACCTTGCGGATCGTACCCTAAATGGTATTTGCCGATCCACGCGGTTTGGTATCCATTGGTCTGCAAACGCTTTACAAAGGAATCCTGATTGGCATCAAAACGGGAATTTTCATTATCCTTATAGCCGTTTTTGTGACTATATTTTCCTGTTAGTATTACCGCCCTGCTTGGCCCGCAAATAGAGTTGGTCACATAGGCCTTATTAAAAATGACTCCTTCATTGGCAATACGGTCAATGTTTGGGGTCTGCATTAGCTTACTTCCATAAGCACTGATGGACTGATAAGCATGATCATCTGAAAGTATAATGACGATATTTGGTTTGTCC
>CAMPJM010000553.1 GCA_946886805.1 uncultured Flammeovirgaceae bacterium
ATTAGTGAATGGAATTAATTAGATAAAAGGAACTTATATAACGAAAACAACTTGAAACAACATAAATAAAAAATAGCTTCAATTAGTTAACAAGAATATTCCTAAAACAAAAATAAAGTAAATTCATTACATCATTTGACTTTACCCATTCTGATCAGTAAAGCGGATCAGATTGAAATTCATTTTCAATACTAGCTGTGCACAACGACGATTAATAAAAATGCCTTTTTTGAGAGTTAATTTCCTACATTTATTTCCATACGAGCAACCGGTTACACCTGAAAGTGATTCCTGCCCTACACGCCACTTTCGTTAACCGGGAACGTTGTGAGCAATAATTAAAATAAGAGAACAATAATGAATGAAGGAACCTTTAAAGATGCATTAAGCACAACATAATAGAGAATTGAATAAAAATCTTGAAAATATCCTGGTAAATCAATCTATTACTCGTAAAACTAACTTTTATAAATACTTCAAATTTTTGCAAATGAAAAAAACTACTATTCTTATTATAATTTTACTAATTAGCAATATTTGGCTTATGTCAGAGGATTTCTAGTAATGATCTTGACTATTTACTAAAAGTTGATAATTCAATTTATGAAAATCAAATTCATAAAAGAGGATTTTCTTTGGATACTATTGCGCTGGAATAAAGATGAAGTCCAAATATTTTATACTTTCATTGGAGTAGAAAAACGGAAAAATTCACATTATAAAGCATTTAAAAATGGCTTTCTTTTCGATGAGTATACCTTAATTCATGAAGCTGCTACTGATGACCCTGGAACTTATGCTAGAAATAATATTAAGTCAACGTTCAAAAAGTCAAACGGCACCAAGGTTACACTTGTAAATAGCTTTACTACTAGACATTTTAGTGGGAGCAATAAAAAAGAGATTTTATGCATTGCATTGATATTTATTTTTCAAGCCAGTAATCAACTGGTAATGATTACAGTAATAAACCCGTCCTTAAATTGACTGTTCCTGTTGCTATTCTGGAGCTATAGCTTATAATTCTTACTTTCGTTGTGGTATAACCATCGGCAGAAATTATGCAGAATAATATGAAGAACAATTCTAAATCACAACATATACTAGATTTAGCAAAAGAAATTGTAGACGAAATTGAATTAAATAAATTTGAGGCTCAATCAATTTTGCTTAAGGCTACAAGATTAGCGAGATATATAGAAAATGAAGAAATCAGAAGTTGGCTGCGTTTTGAAATGCAAGGTTACCCTGGGAATGATCCAGTTTCTATAAAGTACATGGGAAAAACTGGGAGATGGACCAATAAAGAGGAAAAGAAAGGTTATTGGACTCCATTATCACAAATAGAAGCTACGATACAAACCCAAGAAAGTAAATTAAAAATATTTCGCATACCCGATTCGAGCAGTCAATGGGCGAATGCTGTTACAAACAATGTTATCAATCAGATGAATCAGACCACCAGTTTAATTGCAAAATTAGGTGGAGTAAAAAGTCGAGTTATATCAATATTACATGATTTTGCAACCAATGTTTATTACGAAAAAATATTTGATAATCTAGCGGAAAATATATTTGACCAGTACAGAAAGGAAATTGACACCTTAATCTCAAAGAATGCAGGCGATATAATTGAACAGATTCCTTCTGTGATTTCGAGATTGTCGGACTCGGATAAAGAATCAGTAAGTCAAGCATTGAATACTTGTAGGAGAGTGATTGATTCATTTGCTAATCATATTTTCCCTCCCCAAGATGGAACAATAGAAATTGGAGGGAATGAACTCTCTTTAAAGGCTGATAAAACCTTGAATAGGATATATGCCTACATAAATTTACACGAGGAAAGTGAATCGCGGAAAAGAAAGATTAGACAAAACTTGAAAAACTTATACGAACGTGTTTCTGCTGGAGTACATTCAGATGTAGACGCGCAGGAAGCGAGAAATCTCTTTTTCAACGTCTATCTAATTTTAGGTGAAATCTTGACCATAGAAAAAATAACAGAAGCCAACATTGAATGACTCAAATCGTTTTAAAAAGATAAGTGGACAAGGCCAAAATTCACATTTATGTTTTAAGGTTGGAAGGTGGCAATTTTTATGTCGGTCAATCTGTAAATGTAAATGAAAGACTGAAACTTCACAAAAAGAGAAAGTCTAGTGCGGAATGGACGAAATTACATTCTCCCATCAGGATCTATAAATCAAAGGAAACTCCGTATACATCAGTCCAAGATGCCCTAAAATTGGAAAATAGAACAACAATCTGGTGTATGAAGAAGTTTGGCTGGAAAAGAGGAGGGTGTAAAATAAACTCTGTCTGAAAAAGATTTTTAAATAATTTTATTCAGACAGACCCATGACAACAGAAGAACAACAAAAATTAGAGAAGAAGGCCCTAGAGCAGTTTATGTCGGGCAAAAGTCTCTTCGGAAAAGATGGTGCTTTTGCACCTATGCTTAAGAGTTTTATTGAAAAGGCCCTTGAAGCAGAAATGGAATCTCATCTCAATGAGGAAGAACGTTCCGGTGGTAATAAGCGCAATGGCAAAGGAAAAAAGAAGATAAAGAGTGGCTTCGGATCCTTTGAAATTGATACCCCACAAGATCGTCATAGCAGTTTCGAGCCAGATCTGGTAAAAAAGCGGCAGACTATTTTAGCAGATAATTTATCTGAAAAGATAATAGGGCTCTACGGTCTTGGAATGAGCTACCGTGACATATCGTCCCACATCAAGGAGATGTACGATACAGACATCTCTCACACCGTCTTAAGCCAGATCACTGACAGGATCATTCCAGATGTAAAAGCATGGCAGAGCCGTCCTCTGGATTCAATGTACTGCATTGTATGGCTCGATGCGATGCATTACAAGGTGAAAGTAGATGGGAAAATAGAGCATAAGGCCCTCTACAATATTCTAGGAATCAACAAAGAGGGATATAAAGAAGTTTTAGGTATGTACATCTCTGAGAGCGAAGGCGCTAATTTCTGGCTCCAGGTACTAACAGATCTACAAAACCGTGGATTGGAAGATATTTTAATTGCTTGTACAGATAATCTAAAAGGTTTTACTAATGCTATTCTAAGCGTGTTTCCCAAGACACAGGTACAGCTTTGCATTGTTCATCAAATAAGAAACTCCCTAAAGTACGTTGCCTCAAAAGACCAAAAGGAATTTATGAAAGATCTTAAGAAGGTCTATCGGGCAACGAATAAAGGGGTAGCTGAAGATGAACTGCTTAACCTTGAAGAGAAATGGGGCCAGAAGTATCCAGTAGTCATTGAAAGCTGGCAACGCAACTGGCAGGAGCTATCACAGTATTTTCAGTATACTGAACCCATCCGAAAGATTATCTATACCACTAATGCCGTTGAAGGCTTCCATCGCCAGGTCCGCAAGATTACGAAAACCAAAGGAGCCTTCACTAATGATATGTCCCTACTAAAGCTGGTCTACCTGGCCACCAGGAACATCGAGAAAAAATGGACAGCTCCTCTTCATAATTGGAGCCTTACGATTCAACAATTTTATATTAAGTTTGGAGATAGGATACCACTGGTCATAAATACCAGCACCTCTGGAACCAGCAATAGAGAAATTGAAAGATCAGACAGAGTTTAATTTACAGACCCCCTAACACCTTATATCAATTGTTCCGGACTGCAATCTCTGGAGTTACAGAAAATCAATAGTAGTTGATACCTGTTTCACTGGCAATGGTATTCACTTTAACGTCAATCCAAATGCAGCAATTGTTTATTTCAATTGAAAAGTAGTCCACTATTTCAGTTGAAAAGTATACCATTT
>CAMPJM010000554.1 GCA_946886805.1 uncultured Flammeovirgaceae bacterium
CCGACACCTACACCGTCTAATTCGTCGGCAGCGTCAAGATGTGTATAAGAGACAGCTTAATTGCAGTGAAATAATACCGGTAAAAGTTCCTTTTATTTGTGTAAATATGGCAGAAATAAAGAAGGTAGTGTTTCGATAATCCTATCTGGACTTTTAAATAAAAATAGCCATCTTTTGGCAGATCATTGTGTAGCTTTTGCTTCCAAAAGGTTAGATTGTTGTAAATAATTGTTTAAAGTACTTCTTTTGGGTGTAGGAATTACTAGAGTATGAGAAAATTTAATAGGTAATAATTGTGATCATTCCCCAAGATATAGAAATACAAGACAACGATATATTTCAAAAGCACATTTATTCGAATTATAATATCGCTATTCATGATATTATAAAGTTAGGCGGCTATTCCAACCAGACTTTTAAGATAAAAACCAGAGATGGCAAAAGCTATGTTGCTCGACTATCCCATCCTCACAAAAGCCAATCTCAAATATTGAAGGAGATTTATGTCTTAAATAGCCTTCATAATATTAATTGCAAACTTGCTCCAAAACCTTTAGCAACCACTCTGCAAGAAGACTATAGTATTATCAGATGGGGTGGTAAGGAAAGTGTCTTGCAAATCTTTTACTATATAGAGGGGGAAGTAAGACATAAATGGTTCGAGAGCTGTAATAAAGATGAACTGATACAGATCTTCAGAAATTTGGCTGAACTCCATCTTCAAATGGCTCAGTTAAAACCACCGTCTAGTGAAAGAAACAGCATGCTTCACTGGGATCAATCTATCCAGTTCGAACGAATTAGTTGTAATGAAAGCTTAAGAAAGCTACTGGTAGTTCAAAAAGGTATTTTCTTTGACAAGGCTGAAAAATTGACAGCCATCGCTGAGGGAATTTTTTCAAAATCTCAAAACAAACAATTTATTCATGGAGATATTCATTTAGAAAATTTACTTTTTCTGGATAATAATGCTGTGGCATTCATCGATTTTGAAAATGTCCAGTATGCGGCGCTGGAAGTAGATATAATCTTTTCGGCTTTTAGAATATGCAAAATTGGAAAGGCGGATGATAAATTAATATATGACCCTGAAGCCATAAAAGCTGCTTTAAACGCTTATTTTTCAATAAATGAAAATATGGCCTGGATTGGAACTGAATTTGTTAAGAATGAAAAGTTATGGAAAGCCTTGTTCTGTTTAGACCAGGCGATCTTATATTTAAGCCAAGCCGCCAGAGGGGTTTGGGAATTGGAAGAGGGGATCGGTTTTTTACCATGTTTCAATGAAGTGCTTGCTTATGAAGAATAGAGGATTGTTTCTTATTAATCCTGATGATCTTCATGAGGAGCTTATCAGAAAATTGTGTGAGATTTCCCAATCGTTTGACGAGACGATTTATGTGGTGACAAAAGCTGATGAATTTAATAATCTTGGTGTAACTACAGGACAACTATTAGTTTGGCTGCATAAATTGCTGATTTTACGCAGCTCTAATCCTTTTTTTCTTATTCCATTTGCTACAAAGGGTGCCATAGGAATCAATACCTGGCTTAAATTAAAGCTCTTAACGCCTTCGTTCAATACACTTTATAGTAACAAAGAAGATGAGGCTGCTGCCAGATTAATTCTCAATTGTAAATTTGAACCACTTCCAGTTGTAGCTAATGATCAAGCAAGGAAGATAACTTTTACCAATAGAAGTATAAAGCGCGGCTTGTATATCACCCGTGCACAACCTTTTCATAATGGCCATGCAGCTTTTGTAAAGCAGATGGCTGAAGAATGTGATGAGCTAATCATTCTTTTGGCTGCTGCCGAACTGAGTCACCTTCCTCAAAACCCTTTATCTGCTTCTGAACGATTGGAAATGCTGCATGAATATCTGAATGCCAATTTTTCTGGCAAATATTATTTAATTGCCCTTCCTCAAAATACCTTTACCCTTGAAAATATGCACGAACTTCGATTTTTGTTACCGGAGTTTCAGGTTGTTTACGGAACCAACCCAATAATACTAAGCATGTGTGCCTCATTAAAAATTCCAGTGGAATCTTTGCACCAAAAAGTAACAATAAGCGCTACAGAAATTCGGAATAAAATATTGAATGGGGAGCCATACGATGAGGACGTTCCACCCAATATTTTGGCATATTTATCCAAAATAGGACTACAAGAAAGGCTTCAGTTATTAAATCACGAATTTAAGAGATAATTATGTGTGGCATTGGTGGAATTTTATTTTCTAAAGTCAGTGAAGATGTGCTGTTTCAAAGGGTTAAAAAATTAGCACAGGCACAAAGCCACAGAGGTCCCGACGATCAGCAAACATTGCTGACAAAAAATCACGGATTTTGCCATCAAAGACTTTCTTTAATTGACAAAGAAGGGGGGAAGCAACCATTTTATGACCAATCCCGCAGGTACCTTATAGTTTACAATGGAGAATTATACAATTATGAAATACTAAGAAGTGAACTAAAGGATTCTTACCAGTTCAAGTCTAATTCGGATACAGAGGTGGTTTTAGCCGCCTATCTTATATGGGGAGAAAGTTGTCTGGACAAGTTTATTGGAATGTTCTCATTCTTGATCTGGGATACACTGTCAGAAACAGGGTTTGCCGCAAGAGACCCTTTGGGGGTAAAACCCTTCGTATTCTATGCTTCCAACAACGAATTTATTTTTGCCTCTGAAGTAAAAGCCATAGTGGCCTGCCTTGATTATAAGCTAAGAATTAACAAAAACGCCCTCGCCGAGTATGTTGTTGCTCCTATGTTAAGCGGGGTAGAAGATACTATTCTGGAAGGTATTTCATTTCTTGGTGCCGGAGAAAAGCTTTTGATTAACAGGGAAGAGATAAGAAGGAGCTGTTACAGTAATTTTTCCATTGTGCCGGGCTCCAATAGCTTAGAAGAAAATATCCGTTCACTCAAATTTGAATTGGAAGAGAGTACTCGCCTATCACTGAAAGCCGATTTTCCGGTAGGGTCGTTTTTTAGTGGAGGCTTAGATTCTTCTATTTTAACTGCTTTGGCGGTGAAGCACCAATCCGTGGGTAATAAAGCGTTTACTGTTCGATTTCAGAACCACGAACAAATTAATTTTGATAAAAATTCTATTGTTAACTCAGATGATTTTCCCTATGCAAAAGCCTATGCGGAGAGCCTGGCAATACCTTTGACACCAGTTGCAGTTGATACCGAAGCTATTCTTGCCGCTTTGAACACCCTCGCAGGGATAAATGACCGGATTCCTGCCTGGGAACAGGAGTTATCGCAGCATTTTTTGTCAAAAAAAGCTTCAAAGGAATTTAAAGCGGTATTGGTAGGAGATGCAGCTGATGAGACCAACTACGGCTATTTCTTCTTACTTAATGAGCAGGTAAACTATGGCCCTCTAGGCCTACCCAATTTATTTGGTGGTGAAAAGAGATGTAGCTTATTATCCAACGATATTCAAAAGGCCGTAAAGCCGCTGGAATTTTTAAATGAAAAGTATACTAAGCTTGTCAGCAAGAATGGCTTCACCTTTAACGGCAGTCAAAAAGATAGAATATTGGCTATGAGCTGTCTGATTTATAAGCGCTGGTTGGGAAGACTTTTGCACAATGGCGATATACATACGATGAATTCTGGTCTGGAAGCAAGAGTGCCGTTTGCGAATCAAAATGTTTTGAAAATTGTAGCCGGTATTGATCCGGACATGGGATTCTACCAAAGCAATGAGAAAAACGTGCTTAAAAATGCCGCCAAGGGAATAATCCCGGACTACATCATTAATCGAAAAAAATCCGCCTTACCACGGGATCC
>CAMPJM010000555.1 GCA_946886805.1 uncultured Flammeovirgaceae bacterium
ATAGGAACAAAGAAAACGGCTATAAGAAAGCCACAGGCAACAAGTATCATTAATTTTGCTGGCTTTTTCATGCTTTTTAAGTTAGAAGTTGGAAGTTAGAAGTTGGAAGTAGGAAGTCAAAGTTTTTCTGCTTCGAGCTTCCATCTTCCAACTCCCAGCTTTATTATTAATTATTCTTTTTTGGTTCGCCCAACCAGTATTTGATTGGTGTATTGGCGCCCTTTGGAGACACCCTGGCATAACCCTGCATTTCCTGATGCAGTGCAGAACAGAAGTCTGTGCAATAGAATGGCGTTACTCCGGTTTTTGTCGGGATCCACCTCAAGGTTTGCGTTTCTCCTGGCATAATAAGTGTTTCAGCATTCTGGTTACCCATTACCGCAAAACCATGTGGCATGTCCCAATCTTGTTCGAGGTTAGTCACATGGAAGTAAACAGTGTCTCCCAAGCGTATGCCCTCAATATTATCCGGTGACATGTGGCTCCTTATGGCAGACATATACACCCTAACTATGTTGCCTTCCCGCTCTACTCTGGTTTCACCCTCACTTTTTACAGCCCTAGGATGTTCATTTTCATCCAATCTATAAAACTTAACACTGTTTTCTTTTATCAGCTCTGCCGGAACAGCCTGGGCGTAATGCGGTTCTGCAAGCGTTGGGAAATCGAGAAGCATTTTCATTTTTTCCCCGCTGATATCGATTAACTGAGCACTATGCGTCAACTCTGGACCAGTAGGCAAGTAGCGGTCTTTGGTGATCTTGTTCATGGCGATCAGGTATTTTCCATAAGGTTCTTTAGTGTCACCGCCCGGGATCAACAAGTGACCTACGGAATAGTAAACAGGCATTCTATCCAATACTTCAAATGTTTCGAGGCTCCATTTTACAATTTCTGACGAAACGAACATAGAAGTATAGGCGTTTCCTCTTCCGTCATATTCAGTATGCAAGGGGCCTAAACCAGCTTCTTTTACCTCCCCGGCAAGCACAGATTCATAAGTTAGTACAGGGATTCCATTTATCTCATCGGCAAAGTCTTTGTTTTCAATGGCCTTTATCATGTTAGAAAAAGAATGTACAGGCACAACAGAAGCAAGTTTTCCACTTACCGAGATAAACTCGCCGCTGGGGTCTACATCGACACCATGAGGAGATTTAGGCGTAGGGATCAGATAGATCATTCCGGGGCAGTCTTCAGGTAAAAGTACTTTTACAGTTTTCCTAACTTCAGAAGTAGCCACATGTGTTTTTTCGTTCAGTTTATTGTGGTAATATTCCGCAGGAATTTCTTTTGCTTTTCCTTGCTTCACATATTCCTCCGCTTTTTTCCAGTTGATCGCTGCCACGAAATCTTTGTCATGCAATGAGGCATTTCTTTCTTTTAATGTCCCTGCTTGTTCAGTATTATAAGTAGTAAAGAAGACCCAGTCAGAAGAGGGACCTTTACCGCCATTGGCCAGGTCATAATCAAATCCCGGTACCAGTATCTGAAATGCGATGTCCATGTCGCCATGAATGGAATCTACTTTGATAAAGGAAATAGAACCTCTGAACTTATCTTTGTACTCATCTAATCCAACATCCTGAATACCGCCTTCATCGCCAATCGGTACACTAAATCTTGTTCCTGCAATCACATACTCATTATTATTGGTAGGGTAGGGCGAACAGTGGTTTCCGGCACTGTTAGGGATTTCAAGAATTTCCACGGTTTTGAAGGTCTTCAGGTCTACTCTTGCTACCCTTGGTGTATTGTTTGCGTTGGCAAAAAGCCATCGGCCATCGGCCATTCCGTCTGTCCTTGAAAGTTTTGGATGGTGCAGGTCGTCCCAGGGAACAAAACCGAAGGTGGAATTCAGCATGGCTTTAGACTCTTCAGAGTAGCCGTAGCCATTTTCAGGATGTTGTGAGAAAACAGGTATTACCTTCAGCAATCTGCCAGATGGAATTCCATAGACAGACATTTGTCCGTTATATCCCCCTGAAAGGAAAGCATACAATTCATCGTGCTCTCCAGGGGCGACGTACACTTTTTCTGCCGCATCCCCTTCAATATTTGAAACGCTGGATTCACTTTGCTTGCAAGAAGCCAGCGTAGCCAGCAGACATCCGAGAAATAAAAAGAATGATAAATTTTTCATGTTATTTAGATTCTGATTAGGGTTTACTATTGTTTATCGACTGATCGGAAATATTCTAAAATTGCCCTTGCGTCGTCTTCGGTGACATTTTGGTTAACCATTTGTGTCATGTATTCCGCTAAGAGTTTTTTAGCTACGGGATCTTTCTCGGTCATTTCC
Source organism: uncultured Flammeovirgaceae bacterium (assembly GCA_946886805.1). Next base: position 2,303 of record CAMPJM010000555.1, read on the forward strand.
TGCGGGTTCATAATCATGTTCATAATCCACGCAGGGTTCCTTCTTTCTGTTACACCCGCCAGTGCAGGGCCAACATAACGTTCTTCAAACTTATGGCAGGCGGTACATTTACCTTCAAAAATAGTCTTGCCTTTTTCTACCAGAGCCTGGTCTATTTCTCCTGATATGTCAACTTGTTCAACTGGCCCTACACCATGTTCACCTACAGCTTCTGCGACAGGTGCTGATGTTTTATTTTCTGTGGTGTTTTTTTCGGCACTATTGCCTTTGTCAGAAGAGCAGCCGAAGCCTATCAAAGTAATGGAAGTTAATAGGAAAAATTGTTTCTTGATTTTTAAGATATTCAGTTTCATAGTTCTTGATTTTTGCACGTTTTTTATGATACCTACCATTTTCATGGTTTTATTGTAGTACAAATGTAAGGTGTGGGTACATGCTAGAATATGATTGAAGTCATATAGGGAACATGATTATAATGGGGTAAAAACATGACTTGTATCATGTTTTTCGGGCAAGCAGAAACGCTGAGGAGAAAGAAACAGATGCTGCGAAACTAGCAGTGTTAGTCAAAGCCCACAAAGACCGAAATATTGTTCCTTTTAAGGAATTTGTTGACGCTTTTTTGGGTGACTATATCGAGCAGTTCCATCAGGTCTGGTTGCGATAAAATCAGCAGGTCAGCTTTGTTTTTTGAAGAATAGCCAAGGAAATCAGCAACGGTATTTAAGGGTAGTTTGATAAAACCTAAAGCACCGTAATGTTCGGCTGTGTTTTTTATGAATTGCTTCTCCGCAGCTACCTGTGATTTTTTAAAACTTAGGGGGGAGATGAGTGTGGCACTCTCTGCATTTTTAGCTTCTGATGGAAATAGTTTGGAGAATGCCTGGATAGAAAAAATGGATTTCTCGGTACCGTCGTATTGTAATACGAGATGTTTAAATTCCTTACACTTGGGGTTCAATAATAAGATTGCGCAGCCGCTGTGTTCAAGTTGCACAGAAAGCAACCTCACGAGCTTGATGTTTTTGTTTAATTTCCTAATGTCAGAAACTATAAAGCCAGTATTCCCTGTTTTCTCCTTTTGATGTACAAAATTACCCGCTTGCTTGCAGCAGTCCGATTTGCAAAAATAGCAGCTTTTGGCTGTTGGTATTGGCTCCTTTACAAGACGTCTTATTTTTAAATTCCGGGCAAATTCTTTTATATTATTTTCTGTTAGGTGTGTGATAGCTCCGCCTTCATTGGTAGACGATAATTTCCTAAAGGTCTCCTGCCCGGTTTGGATAACTCGCTGAACGTGTTGGATAAAGCCTCTATCTGGCTCAGGTTCTGTAGACCCGATTGTTATATGAAACATAGTGCTAACATTTGGCCCTTGTGGCAGGTACGTGAAGAATATACGTCTTATGTTAGCAAAAATAATTTATAGAAGGGAGCAGAAAAATGATAGAATGCAACCAGAAATATGATTTTTGTCAGGAACTTGATTCCAAATTTTAAGCGTAAT
>CAMPJM010000556.1 GCA_946886805.1 uncultured Flammeovirgaceae bacterium
ATATTATGATATTGTAGCAAAATTAAACTCACCTTTCCTTTGCGCAAAACTGTGAAAAAACTCTCAAGTAAATTTTCTGGCCCTAATATACAAGCTCACATTTCGCAAGCCTATCTTTTTGTCCATACTCGGACCGACAAACATTGAAACCAACGAAAAGCATATCTAAAAATGAGATAAAGATAAAATATTGACTAATTTGGCGGTTCAACTAATACCGGAGTTGAACCGATTAAAGGAAGTGCTTGAACAGAAAAGGCTTAAACAAACTAGGTCGATATAGAAACTCGAAAAAGCTGCCATATGGTAACGTGTACGTACGAATGGCAACACTCCCTTCTTAAAGAAGTTGCAAAAATCTTAAACTTGGAGGTTAAAGATTTATTAACAGAAATTAAGAAATAAAAGGCATCATGGCTAATAGCAATACCGCTTGACCAAAAAAAAGCTTTTTTAACCAACTATTCCAGTTTGATTCTCAGGATTTGGACTTTGGCGTATACAAAATCCTGCACTACAAAAGGAAAGAAATAAGTCCGTTGAAGCCATTGCTCCAACCATCAAAAGCAGGTTTTAACGTATTTGAAACTTGCCGGATTGAAACTTGGCCTGTTGATTAACTTCAATGAAGCATTGATTAAAAATGGCAGTACACCGATTGTAAATAACCTTTAAAACTTGGCGCCTTAGCGCCTTTGCGAGAAAATAAAATGGCAAAGGATTTAACTACATCAGGCATACACCGCAAGAACATACTCAATAACCGATATGCCTTACAGGAAATAGAGAAAGAAGTTGCCTTTCCGGGTATTCTGTTTGAAGGCAGCTTGCGCTACACCAAGCGACAGATTGCCCAGTTCTACGATATTGATGAAAGAACCATGGAACGCTATCTGAAGCAGCACGGAACGGAGCTTACTGGAAGCGGTTATGAAGTGTTGAGCGGCAAGCAACTAAAGGCATTTAAAGAAGCGTACGAGCAGTATTTTAAAGATTTATCGGATGGTAAGGACACCAATGTCCCGACCATGCCGACAGATGTTAAGGACATTAATGTCTCGAACATAAAAGATGATACCAACAAGGATGTCGACAACATAGCCGATGGTACCGACATTCATGTCGCTACCATGGATGAATCCATCAAAAAGACCCTCCGTATTGGGTGTTTTTACCTTCCGGGCGTTTCATATATAAGGCAAGAAGGATATAATTTATTCAATAAAGGTTGTCTCAAAGACGATGAGAGCAGCATAGAAAGGTATATTTATTAGATGAATTAAGTAAAATAAAGGAACATGAGAAAGACATTTTTACTGACTATTTTAATGATTGGATATTATTTTCCTTCATTTTCGCAATCTCCCGGCACATTGAAGAATAATCAACTTCAATTGGGTACAAACTATAGGGATTTTTCATTTAAAAATAGAATACAAAGCTTTAGCATAGGCGATTCAATTGACGTTAAAGGATTGATTAAAGATCCCCTAAATGACAAAAATTTTGGTTATCCAAACTTGTTAGAAAAAGTATAGGCTATAATAATCAAGAAACAACTGGAATATTTAAACAGGCGCAAGCCGTTGACCATATGCCTGTGTATAAGCCGGAAGGGAATTTTTCAATGCCAGTTTATGAACCCGATTCAACGATATCTTATACCTTACAGATTAAAGAATATAATGCTGTTGATAATAATTAAAATGAGAAACATACTGATTCCTTGCCTGATTTTTTTTGTGACTGCAATATTGTCCTGTAACGGGAATAAGAAAAACCCCGACAATGAGCAGGAGGGATCGCCAATCGAGAATCTGGAGAATTGGCTGGTTTTGCCTGTTGAAAGTCGAGAGCCCCTGGCGCAATTGGAATTTGCAAAAAAGCCTCTTAGCAAAGAACAGGCTAAGTCCACTACCGCAAAGATTTTGGAAGATAAACAAGCCCAGATACTCAGTGACTTTGGACCTCAATGGGACGCGCGGTTGATAACCCTGGGTGAATTTAAAATGCCCTTTTATTATCAAGTTTTTGGGGATGAACCTGTAGATGGCAGAAGTTTATTTATTTCCATGCATGGCGGAGGAGGTGCGCCTGCAGAAGTGAATGATCAGCAGTACAAAAATCAACAGCATCTATATGACTCTGTAATGAACTTGTCGGAGGCTGTTTATCTAGCTCCGCGAGCGCCGACGGATGCCTGGGATTTGTGGCACCAGGACCATATAGATAAGTTTTTTAACCTGCTCATTCAGCTGGCCGTAATCAAAGAAAAAGTAAATCCCGATAAGGTATATTTACTGGGGTATTCTGCGGGTGGCGACGGTGTTTATCAATTAGCCCCCAGAATGGCTGACAGATTCGCAGCTGCATCCATGATGGCCGGCCACCCAAACGAAACTTCTCCACTTGGATTGAAGAATCTGCCTTTTGCGCTTCATATGGGAGCCTTGGACAGTGCCTATGAGAGGAATTTAAAGGCTGCGCAATGGAAGGCTATGCTTGATAGTCTGGAAAATGCAGCTCCGGGTACCTACATTCACCAGGTAGTGCTGCATGAAGGAATGGGTCACTGGATGAAATTACAAGATGCGATGGCGCTGCCCTGGATGAAAGGTTTCCAAAGAAATACACTTCCCGAGGCAGTTCTTTGGAAGCAAGACGACCGACATCATAGTGCTTTCTATTGGCTTGGAGTGCCGCAACAGTCTATCGTGACAGGCGGAGAGGTGAGGGCGGATTATGATTCCAGCCTCAATGAAATTAACATCACCCAAAATTATAGCGATACACTGCAGTTGTTTATGCATGACAATATGTTAAATTTGGATAAGCCCGTCACCATCAAGTATAAGGGGCAGGTTATATTTAATGGAAAGGTAGAGCGGACTCTTTTAAACATCTATAATACCATTATGGATAAGGGAGACGCGGCATTATCTTTTCCCGCTATGGTTTCTGTAATAAATAACACTGAGGTTGTAAAGTAAGTCTAATGAGCGCAATTATCGATATTAAGGCCGAATCCAATCCCTGGCAATTAAAGCTTTTGGGAGCTGTATTCTTGTTTGTCGCGATTGCCGTCATGATGAATCAATGGTGGCTCTCGATTATTCTTATAGTTGCGGGCATTATCCTTCTATTTGGTTACTCAGGTACTGAAATTGACCCTTTAGCCAAGACCCTGCGGGAGTACAATTCATACTTTTTTATGAGGAGAGGAGTTTCAGAACCTTATAATCAAATCGAAAGAATATATGTCAACAGGTCAAGGGGCTCTGAAAAGATGTATACAGCGCATACCCTGAGTTCGTCTACTTTTCGCTTTGAAATTTACAAGGCCTACATGAAGCTTGATGATGGTACCAAAATTTTTCTTACGAGCCGTAAGGAGAAAGGCAAATTGATGAAGCTTTTGAACGCGTCGTTTGCTTCTCAGGGGGTTGAAATAATTGACAACACGGTGTAGGTTTAATGATAACCAGGGGCTTGCTGAATGCAAGGAAAAGCTTCGGCTGTTATTTGCAAGGGATCCCGGAACAGGTCCGGGAATGTCTGTTATTGGTTGTTTTTTAGTTATTTAGGCCCCAGTAAAACAGTGACAAGGTAGAATGCTTCCTAACGTAGGTCAATAAATAGAAGTACCTTCCCCGCTAAACGACTTTAGTAAACCTCGGTTGGGTTCATTTATACCTTTCCCGAAACAGTGCGTCCTAAATCACAGGTAAATTAAATGAGATCCCCGTACACTTTTTGCTCTTTGAAAATGCTTTCTCTCCAAACACTCAATTTTAACCTCCTCTTATT
>CAMPJM010000557.1 GCA_946886805.1 uncultured Flammeovirgaceae bacterium
AAAGCTTGTGCATTTTTATAAAAAATTTTCTCTTTTTGCTCCGGGGAAAGAAAATACAAAATCTCCTACCTACTTGCAGGCTCGTAATATTTAGATGATCTAATAAATGGAGTTCCCAAAGATCGGTAGCATACAGCAGGGAAATCGCTTTTATAATAAGTTAGCCATTCCCTAACTTTCCAAAAGTTTTTGCTTTCCACAATATCCATATTATTGATCTTTTTGTGCTTTTAATTAGAGGAACTTTTGGAAAGTTCAAGAAGCAACGCTAAAAGCGATTTCCCTGTAGCATACAGCCTAGAATAGTTTTGCCATGGGCGTTTTATACACGGAGGGCCACCAAACCATTATTATTTCCGCCACAAGAAGGGGTACAAAAGAGAAAAAGTATTCATTTACCACTCTTCTAAACAATTCATCTTCTATATTACCAAATAAGAAATCCAGAGGAAGGACACCGTCTATTCGAACAGCCACAAATGCCAATACACAAATATAACTGCGTACCATCATTTGTTGATGAGTTTTAATATCCCTGTTTTTCATTGCTTTCCAGGCAAACCCCGTGGCGAGCAGGACAAAAATAGTCAGTAGCAAAAGAGAAATCCGACAGGGTACACAAATGCTCACAAGGGAAAGGCGCAATGCACTTATTCCTATCAATAGCACCCCCACCATATATAGCATTCCTGCCCTTCGATGAAAGGGTGAAAATCTTTTTCGGATATAGGGCCAGAATTGCACTGGTCCGATCAGCAAGGCTGCAGATCCACCGATGAGGTGCAAGACTACCCAAAGCTGATTATTAAAAAGATTATTGCCAAAAAGCTGGCTTCGATAACCAAAAAAATAAGCTACTACATTATCTAAAAAGAAATAAAGAGAAAAGAATATAATAATGCCCCAAAAAATTAGCGTGTAGCCTAATTTAATACTTTTTCCCACCTTGTTTTTAATTGGATGAGACTTATTAACAGCTTTCATAAATCCTATTTTGTGTGGCAGATCAAGATAGATATTCTAAGCGCTTTGATAAATTATACCAATTTTTCATTGATAGCTTTTGATACAGCTTCTGTTTGCGAATGAACATGTAGCTTTTCGTAAATATTTTTGATGTGGGTGCGGACGGTATCCAAACTAATAGATAGCTGGGCAGCAATAAGTTTATAGCTATTGCCCTTGCTTAGCTCGGTAAGAACTTCTTTTTCCCGCATGGTCAATTGATAATTATTGTCCGGAAGGGGAGTTTGCATGGCGTTGATTACCATTCTGGCAATACTGGGAGACATGGGCGCACCTCCAGAAACAGCTTCTTCAATAGCTCCGAACAATTTCGAAGTAATGTGCTTTTTCAATAAATAGCCCGAAGCTCCTGCGCGTATGGCATCAAAAACATTTTTATTGTCATCAAAAACAGTGAGCATAAGAATGGGCAATAAAGGCTTGAACGCTCTTATCCTCTTGACAGCTTCAATGCCTGTCATTTGAGGCATCTCGATGTCCAGAATTACCAGGTCTGGCTGATATTTGATTATTTCTTCTTTTATGGATAGTGCATCTGGAAAAGTGCCTAACAATAGCAACTGATCATTGAGGGAGATTAACCCACTCAGGCTATCTCTTAGCGAATTATTGTCCTCAAAAATCAAGAGTTTTATTGCCATGACTTTATCTTTTATGTAAATCTGGACTAAAACTGTGTCATTTTCAATACCCGAATCATGTGATAGGTAGTTCTGCCAGGATCTCTGTACCTTGGCCGGGCAAGCTTTGGCGGGTAAGCGTTCCTTGCAAGCTCCGCGCCCTTTCGGCCATATTTAGCAGCCCATTTCCCGGCCGCACAGTACCTGCCTCAAAACCTTTGCCATTGTCACGTACACTCAAGTTTAGATTATTATTTTGCAAACTAATAGCGATCACTACAGCAGAACCATCACTATATTTAGCCGCATTGTTGACTGACTCTTTAAAGATGAGATATAAATTCTTTCTGGTTTCAACAGAAAGTTTAATTTTGCCCAACTCCTCTCCTATTTCAAATGTATAACCGATATTTTTTGGCTCCAGTATTTCAGCAGCAAACTCTTTCATTTTTACAACCATCTTTTCCAGCGTGTCATTTTCAGGATTTATTGACCAAACAATATCACCCATGCTTTCCATCATCCGGGAAGCACTTTCAGCGATCCGATTAAGGTGGAGTTGGATACGAGTATCGTCTTTTAATGCCAGTTGGCTATTAATTTGAATACTGGAGAGTGCGGAACCCATATCGTCATGTAAGTCCCTTGCAATACTGTTTCGCACCCGTTCTATCGCTAAGATCCTTCTAGTACGGCTAATGGTCAGGTAATATTTTAGCAGAAGCAACCCGATAATTGAAAATGATAAAAATACAATGACCATCATCTTTTGATTGGCTGACTGCTCAGCAATTTGGGCTTCTTTGAGTTGCTTCTCCTTCTTTAACAGCATAATCTCTTTGACATTCTTGTCTTGTTTATACCTTTCTTCAAGCTGCTTTAACTGTACCAGCGTGTTTTCACCCATTACACTATCTTTAAGCTGATGATGTTTTTTAATCAGTTCAAAGGCCTTTTCAAAATTTTTATTTTTAGCATTCCATTCAGATAATTCCAGATATGCCTCGGCTTCCGAATCCCTATCGCCAGCCCGAAACGCCGTTTGAATCTTATGTACTATCATATTATCAACTTCCTTATCTTTCAAAGAACCTTTTAAATTCACCAATTGTGCATGGAATTTTGTGGTCATCAGACTATCACCACGTTGACGTGCAATCGGCAAGCCTGCTTGAAAAGTAGCCTCAGCCTTAGCGTATTTTTCCATTTTAAGGTATAAAAGGCCCATCTCAAAAAGCACCCGCAATTCATCCAGTGTCAGGCTCAATTCCCGGGAACTTTTAAGTGCCTTATCGTAATAATGTTCCGCCAATTTATACTGACCTAATTCTGTATGCAAAGTTCCCAACCCATTCCATGTTGTAATTATACCTCGTTCATCATTCAGCTCTTTTTTCAATCTCAGCGATTGCTGAAAAAATTTTTTTGCGTCCGCATAAGACTTTAACAAAAAATAATCATTTCCCAAACTTTGTAGGCAAAATGACTGGCCTCGTTTGTTATCAAGTACCTCGAACAGCTTTAAGGCATCAAGATGGTATTCGGCTGCCTTTTTTAAGTTACCTTGATGATGGTAGGTATTTCCAATGTTCAGGAGTTGGCCTGCACGATTAAGTTGATACTTATCGCCCACCGTGTAATCAAGCCCCTTCATCAAAAGAGACAATGCAGTATCAAACTCCCCTTTATTTTTATAAAAAAGACCGGCAGTATTATAGTAATTGTTCTGAATCGAAATGTTTTCAAGATTTTGATCTGCCAAAATTTTCATTTGGTCAAGATAATAAAGCGTACTATCAGGCTTTCCGGTATTGCTATAATAATTTGCCAGCACAGTATAACTCCCGGAGATATCAATGGTTCTTCGTAATTTTTTTGCTAAATCCAGTGCCTGAAAAGCATACTCTTTTACTTTAGGTGGGTCATGTCGAGACATTTCTACCGATAACCTTATTAATGCCTTAGTCCGGATAGTGTCCTGTGGGTGGTTAGCACTTACTTGCTGCAAACTATCGACCAGTGAAGTTTGAGCAATTATTTTGAATCCAATTAGAATTAGAACAAGGGTGAATATCGTTTTAGATAAGTTCACATGGAAAATCTTTAGTACAATTTACAATAAGAATTAGATTTTCAGAATATTTGGATGAAAT
>CAMPJM010000558.1 GCA_946886805.1 uncultured Flammeovirgaceae bacterium
GAAAACGGTTTACTAAACTTTTTTTAGTTTGGTAAACCTTTGTTTACTACAAAGGATATTGCCACCGCCCAGGAATGGCCTTGCCACGCAACCCCTACCGCTTAATAACCTTCACAGGCTCTTCTCCGTCTATTTTCAAAATATAAATTCCGGCGGAAAAGGCAGACAAATTAATAGTGTAGTCGCGAAGCTTACCATCAGCTACTTTTCTACCCGCAGCGTCGTAAATAACGAAATAGTTTCCGATCACACGTTTTGAGGGAAATATGGTTATTAAATTATCTGTTGGATTGGGCGCAATTACAGTTTCTCCATAAAGGCTGGTTTCAAATCGCACAGAAGCATGTGGGGCCGTTATACTTGGACACTTGATATGAACCCTGGCTTCGTATTCAGTACCAGGTCTTAGCTCCTCCAGTGCTACCTTTGTCGATGCTGACTCGATCGTTGACCAAACATTACTTCCCACAATAGAATAGTCGATCGAAAAGGGAGGTCCGCTGTAGTCAGCATGCCAGGATAACTCAGCGCTTGTATGGGTTATAAAGTCTGCCGATAAATCAACAGGCGCATAACATACAGTAGTAAAAGTTGTCGAGACTGAAACTTTAACGTCAGTACATTCCGGAGTAACGGAAATAGTGTAGTGCATTCCGGGATCCAGACCCTCTAAGTAAAATGATGTTGAATTCGCTACCGCCGTTTTCACTTCACTATCAGTGGTATACTTTATTGTATAGCTGCCCGTATGGGACTCATCAACCCAATGAATAAAGGCGCTAAAGGGTGTAATCGCCTCAACCGTTAACGCAGACACTGAGGGACAGGTAGTGATAAAAGAAGTATAAATAAAATCTGATTGGATATTGGTACATTGCGAGCGTCCCCTTACGAAATATTCTGTTCCGGAAATAAGCGGAATAAGGATTTTTGTTTCATCAATTAATACCCAGGTAGCATTATCCGCACTATACTCCAGGACTGCATTCTCTGCGAAAGTACTGGTTCTTGCTACAGCCTGATTGAAAGTGATTTCATCTATCCAGAGCATAGACAATGCAGGACAAAGGGTTGTAAACTGGGTATAAGTAAATTCTTCAGGTGTAAGGCAGCGTCCCCTGTACCGCAGATCATAGGCAGTACCTGGCAAAAGGTTATAAATTCTATCGGTATACTGGCCAACCGCTACCCACTCATTTTTGCCAGCTTCCGAATATTGTACTTCAAAAGAACGAAGGTCTGATGCACTGAATCCAATACTATTGGTCTGAACATAGCTAATGGAGAAACTCTCGTTATCAACACAAACGGTAGTGAAGTCGACATAGTGATAATTAGTAAAGCCAAGATAACACTTAGCCCTGGCTCTTACCTGATAGGAGGCGCCATTCTGTAGATCAGACAATGTTGTTTCATAGACTGTACGCCAATCGGCAGTACCTGCAATAGCATATTCAATCTCATAATCATCCAGCTTTGTGTTTGGTGGGAGTACAATTGTTGCCGAGCTTTTTGACACATGACTGACACTAATGGACGAGGGATCCAGGCAATCACCGGGTGCGTTTTGCCAGATTTCCAGTTGGTTGGCTGTTGATTTACTGGAACTATAGCCAAGATTGTTGATGACTTCGGGCTTGCCATCGCCATTTAAATCATTAAGAACAACGTGGGAAGAAATCGTATATTCGCTACTTTGTTCTATCCCATACTGTTCGAAGAGACGAAGAGAAGATTCCGATAAAGGTTCGCTTCCTTCTGTATGGTTTTTGAGAAAAAGAAATCTTCCATCGTCATCGCCCAGCAGCAAGTCCACTTTCCCGTCACCATCGATATCCCCCGGCTTAAGGGAGTACATAGCATGTCCGTCCAGAACTACAGTAGTATTTGAGAAGTCAATGCTATTTCCTCTATTTTCGAAGGCTATCATCTTCCCTATTCTACTTGGCATAGAAATGATATCTTTCCTGCCATCCTGGTTAAGGTCTTGCGCGAAATAATTTACAACAATTCCACTCAGCGAATCCTGCAAAGGAATTTCCTCAAATTCAATACCTTCAGGAGAGTTTTTATTTATAAGTATGGAAAGATCATCGTTTTCATAATTGGAGAGCAATAGATCAGGCAATCCGTCATTGTTTAAATCTCCAATGTTCTTTAGATTGACGCTTAAAATCCAGTAAGGCAGGACTTTTGAATATTGCAACTCAAAACCTTCCGTTGAAAGCATGCCCTGGGGATTATGATTCCTATATATTGAAATCATGGTGCTGTCTCCCGATAGCAAAGCATAACTCAGGACATCGAGACGCCCATCACCATCGAAGTCATCGAGATGTAAATTAAACACATTGTCAATCGCTAAATCCACAGGAACTCCGAAAAATATATAGCCAGGAACAGAGTAGTTGGGATATATCCGTATCCCATCCTGATAGTCGCCAACAATGTCAATAAGGCCGTTTCCATCAAAATCAATCAGAGAACGAAAACTAAAGGAATTATTAACAACAGCATTGGATTGAACAAATGATTCGTTCGTAATGTCACCTCCAGTGTTTACATTTTGGAAAATAATAATTCCGTCGTTATGCGACGCTACAATGTCGGGCTTGCCATCGCCATCCATATCCTGGACTTCTATTGTGCTGACGATAAAATCACTATAAGCTGCCCTGAGTTGAAAATTGCCTTTCCCAAACTCCCCCGCGAAAGTGGGCACAAACTCCTGTACTGATTCAGTAGTCAGTGCGGACTCCATATCTACGAGGGATATGGTTCCAAACGATGCGCCTGCCGGTACTTCTACTTTGAGTTCTGATGGACTGCATGATAAGACGGTTCCCTTGGTGGCACCAAAACGCACGGAATTCTTTTCAGGTATGAGATTAAAGTGCTGCCCGGTGATCGTTATTTCTGTACCCGGTGTGGCTATCACGGGATAGAAAGAACTGATAACCGGTTTCAGGGCTGTGAAGAAATTTAATAAATCGGTATCAGCTGAAGCAAAATTATTGCTGGCGACTAACTTGTAATAATACCTTTGCCGTGGCTGAAGGTTTGTCACCGGAGCCGATATATCCAATAAAACGGTAGTATCTGACAATAGATAAGACGGTGTAACCAAACCCATATCAGGCGTTGGTCCATATTCAAAATAAAATGAAGTGGGAAGACTGTTGGGGTTGATCTGACCATAAAACACTGCACTGGTGTCAGTTATGTCTATAATGCTTTTTACATTTACCAGAGGTGCTAATGAAATCGTAGTAAATTCTGTTGTAGCAAATGAACTCCCATTCTCGTTGGTCACGACAAGTCTTACGTAGTATTTAGTTTCACTTTGCAATCCGGTAATGATTCCGTCCACAGCATCGGTATAATCATAAATGAGCGTTGAATCTCCGAATCCTGGTGTGGTTCCGTACTCAAAAAGATAAGTTACAGTATTTCCTCGAGGAAGAATGTCTGCTGAAAGTCTTACAGTGGTAGCAGTGATATCATATGAATTAAGGCTCAATATTCCCGGTTCATCAATCACCCCAACGGCATCCCAGGCTTTTTCTACCTCGTCGTAAATAGCAGAATTTTTTCCATGCAGATCAGCCGTTGCCAGTAATGAGCCAATGCGACTGTCCAAATAATCGGAAGAAGAAATCAAATATTCCGTCAGGTTTCGGTAGACAATATTAACTGCATTTTCCATCCCAATCTCATTCACCGTATAACTGAAGCCATGCTCGTTCATGCCACTGCCGCCTTCGCTTAAAAGATAGAACCAAAAGTTTTGAACGCC
>CAMPJM010000559.1 GCA_946886805.1 uncultured Flammeovirgaceae bacterium
GATGGACAATAATTACTAAGATTACATTTCTTTCAAACTGATTTCACTAATGATGGTTTCACTAATATTTTAATAAAACCTTCCTAAAATCAACAGCTCCTAAATTATAACATTTTCATGAAATAAAGCAGAAAGTTTAATCCATTGATTCTATTTCCTGCTTATAATCCCTGAAAGCTCTAAATATACCCGAAGCAATATAACTTTGCTTTAATTCATCGTTCAAATATTTTTCCTCTTTCTTATTGCTTAAGAAGCCTGTTTCTACCAATACGCTCGGCATCGAGGTTTTCCATAAAACAAGAAATCCGGCTTGTTTCACACCGCGGCTGTTCCTTCCGACCCTGTCTTTAAACTGATTTTCTATATTTTGAGCCAGTTTAAGGCTGTTACCAATATAGGCGTTCTGGTACAAAGAAAAAAGAATATGTGATTCAGGAGCATTTGGATCGAAACCTTCATAATTTGTTTCATAGTCCTCTTCCAATAAAACCACAGCATTCTCCCTCTTTGCAACTTCAAGATTTCCGGCAGTCTTGTGCGGGCCCATTACCCATGTTTCCGTTCCGTAAACCTCGTGATTTCCCACTGCATTACAATGAATTGAAATAAAAACATCTGCACCATTTTTGTTGGCAATATTGGCACGATTTTCAAGGCTGATAAAAGTATCGTCTTTTCTGGTATAGATTACTTCTACACCTTCCATATACTTATTAATGATGTTTCCAAGTTTTAGAGCAATTTCAAGTGCCACATCCTTTTCATATGAAAAGCTCCCAATTGTGCCTGAGTCTTTTCCTCCATGACCGGCATCGATCACTATTTTTCTTACTCTATATTCTTTGATCCCCAAAGGAGTAAATGAAGCACATAAAATTATAATGGAAAAGAATAAAAGGAACAAAGTATTTTGTACAATATTTCGCACAATGTTTCGGTTGTTAGAAGTTAAAGAAATAACTTTACGCAAAGTTGTAAATTTTTCCGATAAACAGAAAAAACTAGTGTATAATTTCAAATACGCTTCATTAAAATGTCTCATCCTTAATAATATTTTAGTAAACCGCTACATGGGTCCTATCTTTAATTTTAATCCTCACGTATTGAGGATCATTCTTTTGTCGGGATTCATATTGGTAAGCATCATTAATGTATCAGCTCAGGAATTACCTGTTTACATCCAGGATTCTATACCCTCTCCCGCCCAGGATAGTTCCATTTATACTGATTCACTGGCTACAGATACGCTCGCAAACGATACTACTCAAGCAGCAGCTGATTCATTAATTGTGCAGCCACAGGGCGACATAAAGACTACAATCAAATATTCAGCCAAAGACTCAATAGTATCTGATGTTCAAAATCAAATTGTCCGATTGTATGGCGATGCGCAAATCACTTATGGGGAAATAAATTTAAAGGCTGCTGAAATAGAAATAAATTGGGCTACGAATACGCTGAAAGCCAATAGCGTTACAGATTCTCTGGGGGAAAAAATAGGAGTACCAGTATTTAAAGATGGTGCTGCAGAATATGTGACACAATCTATAGAGTATAATTTAAAAAGTCGCAAAGCAATTATTACTGGCGTGGTAACCCAGCAGGACCAGGGTTATATTCATGGTGAGAAAGTTAAAAAGAATGAAAATGATGAATTGTATATAAGTGCTGCGAAATACACTACTTGTAATCTAGAACACCCTCATTTTCATATTTCTGCCAAAAAACTGAAAATGATCCCCAAAGACAAAATTGTTTCAGGGCCTTTTAATCTTGTAATAAACGATATTCCTACACCTTTGGGATTGCCATTTGGAATATTTCCCTCTCCACGAGAGAAATCTTCGGGAATTATAGTTCCAACCTACGGCGAAGAAAACCAAAGAGGGTTCTTCCTCAGAGATGGTGGTTATTTCTTTGCAATTAGTGATTATGTCAACCTCACTGTTTTAGGGGAAGCTTATACCAAAGGAGGTAGTGGGTTCAAACTTTTATCTGATTATAGAAAACGGTATGCTTATAATGGATCATTTAATTTCCATTACAATAAAAGGGTAAGCGGTAATATTGGCGAAGATAGTGAAAGCAAAGATTTTCGGATTCAATGGAGCCATACTCCTCAAAGCCGGAGAAATAGTAGGTTTTCTGCCTCTTTGAACGCAGCCAGTTCGACTTATAACAATAACAATGCGCTTACTGTCCAGGAAAACATCAATACGACTTTAAATTCCAGTATTAACTTTAGCCAAACTTTTCCAAACTCTCCTTTCAGCTTATCAATGAGTGCCCGGCATAACCAAAATCTTAGAACCGGTGTTGTTTCAGTTTTATTTCCCGAAGTAAACTTTAACATAAACAGGCAATATCCTTTTGAAAATGTCGGTGAAGGGACTGGCTGGCTTCAAAAATTGAGTATCGGATATAGCCTGAATGGCAAAAATGAAATTTCAAATGAAGGAGCAAGATCTCCCGGATTTAGGCTCGCCAATGGTGGAACCGACAATGATACCATTAAATTCAGCCTTGAAAATCTGCCTGAGATGTTTAAACGGGGCCAAAATGGATTCAGGCACAATATCCCGATAAGCACTTCAACCAAACTTTTGAAGCATTTCACGTTAAGCCCAAGCTTTAATTTTAACCAACTTTTTTATTTTAAGGAGCTGGACTACACGTTTATAGATTCACTAAATGCTATTCGTATTGATACCACCAATAAGTTCTCGACAGCTTATACTTATGACGTTAGCGCATCTATAAATACGAGGTTATACGGTATGCTTTTTTTCAAGAGTGAGAAGATCCAAGCCATTCGACACGTTATGACTCCATCTATCAGTTTCGGCTACAGCCCGGATTTTGGGGACCCTAAATATGGCTATTATGAGGAAGTAAGAACAAGTAGTGAAGACCCCACACAAACACGGTTTCTATCCAGATATCAAGGTTTTGCCTACGGTAGCCCAGCCTTGGGCGAAAGAGCTTCCATGAGCTTTTCATTAAACAATAATTTGGAAATGAAGGTCAGAGACAAAGAAGCCGCTGACACTGCAAAGCAACAATACAAAAAGGTGCCATTACTGGAGAATTTCTCTTTGTCTTCAGGCTATAACTTTTTGGCCGATTCATTTAAGCTTTCAACAATATCCATGAGGGCGAGAACCAAATTGTTTAATAATCGCCTTGATGTCAGCCTGGCGGGAAATCTCGATCCTTACATCTATAGAATCGACAGCATCAATAGTGCCGGAACGGTAATAAGACAACATAGAGTAGATGAATTTGCTTGGAATACGGGCAGAGGTCTAGGACAGTTTACCAACGCATCTCTTGCCCTCAGTACAAATCTTAACCCTGAAGCCAAAGGTAAGGAAGACGCTAGAGCAAATGAGTTAACCGAAGAAGCAACTTTGGCGCAAGAGGAAGAATTGGCATATATCGAGGCTAATCCGGATTTATATGTAGAGTGGGACGTACCCTGGAGTTTAAGGGTATCCTATAACTTATCCTATAGAAAAACCGGTTTCTTGAAGAGTAGCGTCACACAGTCGCTCCAATTTTCCGGAGATGTGAGCCTTACAGAAAAATGGAAAATTGGTTTCAGCTCGGGTTATGATTTTGAAAGAAATGATCTTACCCAAACAAATTTAAATATTTACAGAGATCTGCATTGTTGGGAAATGCGTGTTACCTGGGTGCCTTTTGGAAGATTCCAATCTTATTCTCTGAACATCAATGTAAAAGCCTCTATTTTACAAGACCTGAAACTTAGCAGAAGAAGAAGCTTCCAGGA
>CAMPJM010000560.1 GCA_946886805.1 uncultured Flammeovirgaceae bacterium
GGAACGCTTCTAAAAGATGGCAAAGACAACAACAAAGCAGAAATTTTATTTGAGCTTGATGAGATCATTGTCAATAAGACGAAGGTTGCGGAGATTAAAACGCTTTTTCTTAACAACGAAGACATCTATGAAAACGGCTATCTGGAGGGGCTCTATTGCGCTCCCAAAGCCAACGCATCTGATGGAATAGAAAAAGAATTCAAAGATACAGACCCAAATAATTACCCGACCTTAGGCAATAAGTTCAGCAAATATATCAAGGAAGGAAAAAGCGATTACAAGCCCTACCCTTCTGCACGCATAGGATTTATACTGGCATCCCCTGTATTACTTTTAAATGAAGGCACCCGAACAATTGACATATCATTATCATGTGAGCTTAACGAAAACATTTGCAATGATAAATTTCCCATCCAGGCGGCAGATAATTCATGTTGTGGTCCTTCCACAATACCGACGGTGGGAAAGCCGAAATACCCGGATCATATCTCCGCTATCCAATTGTTTAATGAGGTCAGGGAGATTTTACAAAAGTCATTCTTTTATGTCAGTGAAGAGCTTATCAATGAGACAATAAAGAAGGGGATTAAAGAAGAAATAGCCTTATCGATTAAAGAACTTTTTCTGATTGACCCCTGCAAAAAATCGATTTGTTCTGAAGATCAGAAATATAATCTGAATGAAAGAATTGTTGAGTCTGGCGAGTGGAAAACAAAATTTTACGATGGAAGGAATGAGGGAGAAAAAGAGATTCTTGACCAACTTTTTATAGAAAGAAGGGCATTCAAGGCACTGTTTTCCGGCGAAAAGGAGTGGATAGAAGCGAGTTCATATTTTCCGCCCGTAATGAATCAACTATCAGCTACCCAATTTGATTTACAATTCAGTTTTACCCTTAATCCTGATAAACCTTCTGTTGTTTTTTATAATCCTGAAAATCTTAAAGAAGAATTAAGCACCACTTTGCCTTTGGTGAAATTTGAACTGGATGATTTTGTGAAAATAAAACTGGACGCAGAACTAAAAGCACGACTGGGAATTGAAGAAAATAGCGATTGTTGCCTGCACCATAAGGAGGACGAGTGTGACAGAAGCATTTCCCTTTACCACTTCTTTAGAAAAGTGATTGTAGGCGAAGAGACAAAGATCGAGGTAAAGGTATGCGGACTGAAGAACTTTGTTGTTCAGAATGATGAGAGTGTTCAAAATGTAAATGCGCCAATTTATCCATTTGGAACTCGTCCTGAGGTTGCTGGTTTCGATTTAATCAATCCTGTTGGCGGTAATCTAATTGGCCCTAATTTTTATATCGGAAGCCAGGAGGTTTTTGGTAAAAAGTGGGATGAAGTATACATCAATCTTGACTGGAAAGACAAGCCATCTGACTTTAATGAATATTACAAGGCCTATTGGGTAGATCCGCTTGATAAAACAAACTTCGGGCTTGCTGTGGAAAACTTTCAGGTAAACCTTTCTGTACTTCAAGACGGCAGATGGAAGAAAGAATCTTTACATGGTTCCCCCCCGATACCTTTTACAGTCCAAAATGCTACCACGCTGGACAATAACAGAGAGCTTTTTACCAACAATACGAGCGCAGCCTTTTGCGGAGCCCAAAACTCTGATATTACCCAAACCATTTATCTCAACAAAGAACATTTACCAAGCTTGGTACCACAGTTCAAATTAGATAATCCTCAAAATAAAATTTTTACTGTTGATTCCAAAGATGGCTTTTTAAGAGTTAACCTTCAGAATCAGGATTTTATGCATAAAAATTATGCTTTCGTACTGGCACGGCAGATGATGGCTTTAGGACAGTATCCCAACAAAGGGTTTGAAGGGGCAGTTTATTTAGGAAGTGGCGGTTCGCTGATCGTTTTCAAAGATACTGGGCAGCTAATTTTTAATCTTAAAAATTTACTGGTAGATGCTGCGACAAAAGCTGGTCTAACGAAGGCTGAAGCAGACTTGGTTGCAGTTCGGCTTTTGGATGTGGTACACGCTGCGAGTGACGGAGGCACCACCATTACACAAAATGAAATAGATAACATTTTAAACCCTGTAATTGACAATACATCAACATTTGCAGGAGAGACTAAAACAGTAATGGACCTTATTGTGGCGCTAGTTGACGCATTACAAGATCTCTTCGAAATTTTTAATCCTGATGGAACCTTGGTGGAAGATTTAAGTGTGCCTATTCCCAATGAACCGTGGACACCCATCATAAAGAGCATAAATATTGACTACTCAGCGTCGGCTGTGATAGAAGATATTGAACTTATTCATCTTTATCCTTTTATAGGTACTCATAAAAAAGAAGAGATCAGGATAAAACCTTCACTCCTACCCACGCATTGTGATGAGGGCTCGCTCTTCCTCGGACTAACAGACCTTGAACCAGGAAGCAATCTAAATATTCTTTTTCAGCTTGCAGAAGCAACGGCCGACTCAGAGGCTGAAAGGGAAGAAATTTTCTGGCAATATCTTGATAACAATCAATGGAAAAACCTCAGAAAAGGATTTGAAATATTAGCAGATGCAACAAATGGATTGACTTCAACAGGAATCATAAATATTGCGCTGCCTGAAACGATGTCTTCTGAAAACACCATCTTGCCCACGGGTTTTCATTGGATAAAAGCGGCTATTCCAAAGAACAGTAGGACTGTAAGTGAAACAATAGGAATCCACACACAAGCAGTAAAAGCTACTTTTCAGCTTCAGCCAGAAAATGATTTGCTGAGACTTGGTCAAACCTTACCTGCTGATTCCATTTCAAAATTAAAGGAGGCAGATTCTTCAATAAAAAAAATATCACAACCGTATGAAACTTTTGGTGGAAAAGTACCAGAGGGTGAAGGTGGATATTACCTAAGGGTAAGCGAACTTTTGAGGCACAAAGGAAGGGCAATTCAAAAATTTGATTATGAAAGATTGGCACTTGAGGCTTTTCCATCATTATATAAAGTAAAATGCATTAATCATTCCTATGCATTAGATGCGCAGGTTTATAAAAATGATTTCCCTTTAGCACCAGGGTACATTATCCTTGCCGTGATTCCTGACCTTAATATATTGAAAGCAGGCAATTCCTTTGCACCAAAAGCCCCGGTAAGTTTGATAGAGCAGGTAGAAGCATATTTCAAAAAAAAGGTCTCTCCATTTGTCAGGCTTTCCGTCACCAATCCTAGATATGAAAAGGTCAACTTTTGTCTCAAGGTGAAACTTCTTTACGGAAAAGATGAAAATTACTATAAAGAGAAATTAAAGCAAGACTTAAAAGAATTTCTGGCGCCATGGTCCATAGGAGAATTTAGTAAACTGACTTTTGGACAACCTGTCACAAAATCCGATGTAGTGGGGTTCCTCGAAACAAGGGATTATGTGGATTATATTATTGAATTGAGGATGGGGCATGAATTAGAAGTGCCAATGGAACAATTTGAAGTACTTCCTCATACTCCCCGATCAATCTTAATCGGAGGAGAAATAGAAGTATGTGTTTGTCAGGATGATTGTGAAGAGTGGAACAAGGAAGACAGGTGCGAAAACAAACCTGAGCTTATTGTAG
The DNA here is from genome assembly GCA_946886805.1 of uncultured Flammeovirgaceae bacterium. Next base: position 3,578 of record CAMPJM010000560.1, read on the forward strand.
ACTATTGCCATGAAATAGAGCCACCTAAGTAAATCAGGAGATTATGGACGAAGTTAAAGACAAAAAAGTCATCAGCAAGCAACACTCCGGTTTCCCTGAATACCTGGATTTCGACCTACTAAAAAAAGAAGGTGTCGAGTATCTGGGAAAGCTTTCAGGAAAAATCTGGACCGACCACAATGTACATGATCCTGGAATTACAATTCTTGAAATGCT
>CAMPJM010000561.1 GCA_946886805.1 uncultured Flammeovirgaceae bacterium
CTACTATACCATATACTTCCTGGTTTATTTTTAAGGGGACAATTAGAATATTTTTTGGAAGTGCTTTTCCTAAACCCGACGTAATGTTTACATAGTTATCCGGAATTTCTTTTAAATAAATCGTTTCTTTTTCCAGAAAAGCTTGTCCTACCAGCCCTTCGCCGAGTTGGATTTTTTTGTTCAGGAATTTTTTCCGCTCATAGGCATAGCAAGAAGCCAGTTCGAGATGTGCTTCGTTATTATTTTCCTCATTTAGCATAAATAAGGCACCTTGAGTTGCGTTTAAATACTTTACCAGATGTTTGATAATGTCATCTGCCAGAGTTTTCATATCATCATTATTCGTCCTGAGGATATCAACAAACTTGGCCATTCCTTCAGTAGCCCAGTTTCTTTCCTTTTCCTCAAGGGAGATTTTTTTTATCTGATCTCTCATGCTTGCAATTGATTGAGCAAGCTCGTCCTGATCTGAATAATCAATTTCTATATCCAGGTTCCCTTTTTCTATTTCTTTAATAAAATTAGTAGCATTTCTAATGGTAACCTCTTTTAGCTCAATGGTTTCATTTAAATTTTTAAGGTTTATTTGCCTAACCAGCTTATAAGGAATTTTTATGCGCTTCATAGTTATAGTAATTTTATACAAAGATTATTCTTTGGCAGTAAAACTGTATCCAAATCAAGACCATTTAATTACCCAAGTAAGGAATTGAGTAGATATTGAACGAACTAAAATAGGTGGGGGAAAAGGTGGGTTTGGAATGAGAGTTTAGATGGTAGCGAGGTTTTTTTGTTGTCCTTTGTTTAAAAATTGATAGCTTTAATAGTTTAAGGTAAAGTCATTCAGCATCAATAGAATCAGGTCAGATTGCTATTATATCTCAGAATTGGCAACGCACCCATATTGATTAAATTTTAGTTCATAAAAGCAATGAGCAGCTCTCAAATTATTATATATCAACAGAAAATGGACAAACCAAATTAGATGTCCGTCTGGAAAACGAAACCGTTTGGCTGACGCAAAAGTTATGGCTGAACTGTTTCAAACTATCCCACAAAATATAACCATACATCTAAAAAATATTTTTGAAGAAGGGGAATTAGATCCAAAGGCAACTATTAAGGATTTCTTAACAGTTCGTTTGGAAGGAAGTAGGAAAGTGAACCGAAGCATTGAATATTACTAACAAGGGAGCATGCTCCCTTGTCCTACCTTAGATGACGAAAGGTTTTTTTAATCCTGTCTATCCTATAATCCTGTAAATCCCGATTCAGACTTTATCTACCGCCTCTCCAACATAACCACATTCTCCACATGATAGGTATGCGGGAACATATCTACAGGCTGCACCGCTTTCACTTCATAAGCTTCATTCAGCAAAGCCAGGTCTCTCGCCTGTGTTGAGGGGTTACAGCTGACATAAACAATCTTTTCTGCGTTTATGGAGAGCAAGGTGTTGACTACATCTGCATGCATGCCGGCCCGGGGTGGATCGGTGATGATCACATCCGGTTTACCTTCTCTTTCTATAAAGTCACTCTGAAGCACATCTTTTATATCACCCGCATAAAAAGTACAGTTTTGGATATTGTTTAGAGTCGCATTGGTTTTAGCATCTTTTATGGCTGCTTCCACAAATTCGATACCCACAACCTTTTTAGCTTGTTTAGAAACAAACTGCGCTATGGTACCAGTGCCTGTGTAAAGATCATACACAATTTCATTTCCGGTAAGGCCGGCAAAGTTTCTGGCAACTTTGTATAATTCATAAGCCTGCGATGAGTTGGTCTGATAGAAGGATTTGGGGCCGATTCGAAAAGTGAGATCTTCCATTTGCTCCTCTATAAATGGTTTTCCCGAAAAACATACTACCTCAAGGTCATGGAAAGTCTCATTCTTTTTGGTATTGACAACATAGTTAAGGGAGGTGATTTCCGGGAATGAATTTTGGAGATGTTCCATTATTCCGGTAATTTCCTTTTCATTTTGTTCACCAACCTGTAAAACGACCATGATTTCACCGGTGGTGGAGGTTCGGATAATAAGATTCCTTAAAAGTCCTTGATTGGACTGAATTCCATAAAAGCTAATGTTGTTTTTAAAGGCATATTCCTTAATTGCCAAACGTATTTTATTGGACGGCTCTTCCTGCAAATAGCAATGATTGATATCCAGAATTTTATCGAACTGCCCGGGAAAATGGAATCCGACGCCATCCCTGTTAATGACTTCTTCAGACTTCACCTCTTCGGTAGATAGCCATCTTTTGTTTGAAAAAGTATATTCTAATTTGTTTCGGTAATACTGGGTTTTCCTTGAAGCAATGATGGGGCTGATTTCCGGTAAGGCAACTTTTCCAATCCTTGTTAATTGATCAACAACCTCTTGCTGTTTGTAGGCCAACTGGGTCTCGTAGGAGATATGTTGCCATTTGCACCCACCGCATTGTGAAAAATGCGCACAAAAAGGAGTCGCTCGTTTATCGGAATAGGAATGAAAGTTGACAGGAGCCGCTTCCAGAAAATTTTTCTTCTTCTTTATAATCTTTAAATCTACCACATCCCCGGGTGCTACTCCGGATATGAAAATAACTTGTCCATTCACTCTGGCAATACATTTTCCTTCTGCTGCAATTTTTTCAATAGGAATAGCCGTTAGCAATTCCGGGCTGATTTTTCTTCTCATATTGGGCGCAAAGGTACTATTTTTTTGCGTATATTTCGATTTAGGGGTAATTATTGGACGACAGTGATAACATCAAACAGACAGCTTGAAACAAACGAAATAAAGGCCAAATGTTTACAAATCAACAAACAACTTTTACTTGACAAGTTTTTGCCGACTTGACCGACTTATTGAAGAAGAAGTTATTTCTACTGATAGCTTTACAGGAGAAATTGGAGAGAGTATGACAGGCCGTTGGGAGAATATAACGGCTAACACAGGTTTTGCGTCACACGGGCTGATGTGGAAAATTGTAACTTTGGGTCCTCTATTAAACTTTAGTTATAAATTGAGCTTTGTGCTTCGTAACCTGTCCCGAAATCAAAGCCAGAACCGTTGTGCGTCAGCTTAATAAAACTGTAGTTAAAATCAAGGAGAGTATAAATGCAAAAAATTTCAATCATAATTTTGTACCTTCGAGTAAATGAAACAAGGAAAGGAAATTGAACAAAACTTTGTTGTCGATAGATTGACCGACTCAATTTTGAACACTATTTCGGGAGATAGCTTCTTGACCGAAATTTCAGTATTGACCAAAACCGATCTAAAAAACATAACCTCGAAAAACGGTTGGAACTTCGATTGGAAATCAGAGTTCAATGATTTAGAAAAAGAAATCTACAAGCTAACAATTGTCAATAATCCATCTATTGTGCAAGGTTTGCTGAGTATAAATATTGAGAGTGGATATGTTTTTATGAACCTATTGGAAAGCGCACCCTTCAACATTGGAAAGAACAAACTGTACGAAGGCGTGGCAGGAAATTTAGTGGCTTATGCCTGCAAAGTATCGTTTCAAAAAGGATTTGAAGGGTTTGTAACCTTTACAGCCAAAACGGCTTTAATAGACCATTACGAAAAAACACTAGGTGCGCAGCATTTTAAAAACCAGCGAATGATAATTCACACAGAGCCTGCCAAAATTTTAGTTGACAAATATTTTAAAACGAGATAAAATGGGACATATAAAAGAACCAGAAGGAGTTGATTTTTTGATTAAAAGTCCGCCTCTGACCGACAAGGAAAGAAAAGAAATCAGTGCGTTTATCAAAGAGCTTAAATCTAAAA
>CAMPJM010000562.1 GCA_946886805.1 uncultured Flammeovirgaceae bacterium
CCTCTAGCGCGAGCGTCTCGCTCGTGCTATTGTAGCGCCCTTCCTTGTTCCTCGTGCTATTGCTTAAAATACATTGAACTTAAAAAATAACCCAGCAGGAAATATCGTATATGTTAAGGACAAGTCTTGTATCTTTAATATTGTAAAAAAATATTTTATGTTGGGTTTTTTTAGGATTATCTTATTTTCATCGTTAGTACTTACTTGCATTCAAATCTATGGACAACCTTCTCAGCTGCATAAGAAGGCTATAATTTTTGAGCATCCAAACGAAAATTTAGAGCTCGGGCAGCAATCTATCAATACAATTATACAGGATAGGGATGGGTTTTTATGGATAGGTACCTGGACAGGCTTGATCCTTTATGATGGTTATACAACCACGGTTTTTCAATCTGACAACACTTCTTCCGGTACGTTAAAAAGCAATAAAATAACCTCTCTGTTTGAAGACAAGGCTGGTAATATCTGGATAGGCAGCATGATGGGAGGCTTATATAAATATGAGAAGAACAAGAATTCATTTACTCAATATAAACACAATGCAAACGACCCACATAGCCTTAGCAATGATAATATATGGAGTATTGTTCAAGATCAGTCGGGCAAGTTATGGGTGGGTACAGAAAATGGTCTGAATCATTTTGATCCCAAAACAGGAAAATCTATCAGATATAATGCAGATCCTACCAATCAAAACGCTTTAAGTTTTGATTTTATCACTTCTCTTTATTTAGACCATGCAAATAACCTTTGGATAGGTACGGAAAAAGGCATCAATATGTTGGCACTATCTGATACTTCCAAGGGATTTTCACACTATCCCTACCTTGCTGATGAAGAGAGTAATGAATTGCATAATTATATATATAAGATAACCGGCTATTTCGATGCCAATCGCAATGAGGTTATTTGCTGGAGTACCAAGAAGGGTTTTAAGATGTTGATTGATAATGAAATTAATAATTACCAGGTAAAAGGCCGTGCCGCAAGCTTTAGTTTTTTTAGGGATATCTATTCTTATAATCAGCAGGGCAACTATTTGTTGCTCGGTTCAGAAATGGGGCTTAGTGTATTTGACCTTAGAAAAAAGGCTTTTACCGACTTTTTTGGCGATTTTGATGAGACAGTAAAGCTTAGCCACAATACTGTTTCTTCCATTTTTATTGATAGGACTGGTGTACTATGGGTGGGGACAAAAAAAGGTCTCAATAAATTTGATACCTATAATAATAACTTTGATCTCTATCTGACCAGCTCTTTTGACCCTAACAAGAGTATAATCACAGGTATACAACAAACGAAGAATGGAAGGATCTGGATAAGCACCATGGGCGGTGGTATTTATGATTTTGATAACTCAGAAGAGTTTAATGGAGAAATTAAAAGTCTTTTTACAAAGTATAGATTTAAATCAAATGAAGAAAGTGATTTTTCAGAATTTGTACAAAAGCTCCACACCGATAGGAATGGCAATCTTTGGCTGGGGACCGCAGGGGGTGGGGTGTATTCATTTGGTGTTGAAGATATTTCGCCAACCTCTAATTTAATCACTCGTTACGAGCATTTTAATACTACGGGTGATTCAGGTAAAGTACTCTCAGATAATTATATAATGTCCTTTGAAGAGAGTGATGACAATGGGGTTTGGGTTGGTACATGGAGTGAGGGGCTCAACAAAATTCTTCCTAACGGTGAAGTATTGATTTATCGTAATACCGCATTGGAAAACATTCCCATAGTATTTTTATATGAAGACAGACGAAATGTATTATGGATTGGAACCAGAGGGAAAGGACTGATGAAAGCCCAGTTTATTGATAATAAGTTGGTTTCATTAAAGGTGTATAGACATAATAAAGAAGAAGGGGCTATTAGTAATAATTTTATAAACTGCATCTTTGAAGATCATAATGGGAAGTTTTGGATAGGAACAGAAGGCGGCGTCAATTATTTTGACCCACGTAGCGAAAAGTTTGAGCTTGTAAGGCTAAGCGACAGGCCGAATGCTGATGTTGTTGAAAGTATTTTAGAAGATACCGATGGTAATTTATGGCTTTCTCATTGGAAAGGTATCACAGTTATTAATCCCGACAAGAAAGGTAATGTTGTTATAAATGAATTTGATGTAAGAGACAGGATACAAGGTGGTTTTTTTTACAATAATGTCTGCTTAAAAGATAAATTGGGAAGTTTGTATTTTGGTGGAGCAAATGGCTTTAACATTATTTATCCTGATAAGGTAAATAAAAACCCTTTTAAACCACAAGTCGAAATCAGGGAGTTTAAGCTTTTTAACAATACGGTCGCATTAAATGAAAAACTTAACGGAAGGGTTATTTTGAACCAATCCCTCTCAGAGACAAATGAGATCATTTTAAAGAATTTTGAAAATTCTTTGTCTTTCGAATTTGCAGCAATTCACTTTTCCGTTCCTGAAAAAAATAAATACGCTTACAGGTTAAAAGGGTTTGAAGATGCCTGGAAGTTTACCAATGCAGACAGAAGGTATGCCACCTATACAAACCTTCCACATGGAACTTATGTGTTTCAGTTGAGGGCGAGTAATAGTGATGGGATTTGGTCAGACGGTATTGAGGAACTAAAGATAAAGATAAACCCTCCATGGTACAAGACCTGGTATGCAGTAGGGGGCTACTTGATAGCCCTTCTGGTAGTCCTTTATCTTTTTAGGCGGTTTATTATCATCAGAACGAATTATATAAATAATATTCGCCTGGAGAGGATCAATAGAGAAAACATTGAAAGGTTGAACAAGGCAAAGCTTCAATTTTTTACCAATGTATCGCATGAATTTAGAACACCTCTAACACTAATATTAGCTCCTTTAGAAAAAATTATAAATACCGGAGAAGGAGGAATTCATTTTAAAGACCAACTGAGTATTGTAAACAGGAATGCGCAACGGCTATTGAGGCTTGTAAATCAGTTGCTTGATTTTAGGAAGGCAGAAGCTGGAAAGCTAAAATTAAAAGTTGCAGAAGGAAATATTGTTAATTTTTTGAAAGAACTAAAACTTTCATTTGATGGACTCGCAGAGCAGAAAAATATAAAATTTGTTTTCAGGACTTCCTCAAATGTGATTAATTTATATTTTGATAAGGATCAATTCGAGAAAATATTTTTCAACCTGTTATCCAATGCTTTTAATCATACCCCAGAAGGTGGCGAAATTGTTATAGACATTGCTGAAAACAAGGATTTCGTTTTTCTGACAATAGAAGACAATGGATCAGGTATAAAACCAGAGAATTTTAAGAAAATTTTTAAAAGGTTTTATTCGGAAGACGATTCCCAGCATCCTGCCACAGGGATAGGCCTCGCTCTCACGAAATCTTTGGTTGAATTGCACCATGGCAGAATAAGCGTAGAAAGCAATGAAAATGAATTTTCTAGGTTTACAATTCAAATGCCTTTAGGAAATGGTCATTTTAAAGCGTCAGAGCTTAAACAGGATTCGAGGGATAGTGAAGTCCTGAGAAACTATTACGGTCTGGACAAAAACGACCCTGTAAAGGAGATTGAGTTTAAAAGGAATATTGCCTTGAAAAAAGCGAAAAAAATCCTTTTGGTAGAAGATAATGTGGAAGTAAGGTCATATATCAAATCAATCTTTTATAACAGGCACGTAGTTTTAGAAGCGGGAGATGGGTTCGAAGGCCTTAAAGTTGCTGAAGAGGAAAGCCCTGACATAATTATTAGCGATGTGATGATGCCCGGTTTAGACGGCATGAACTTTTGTAAGCAAATAAAAGA
>CAMPJM010000563.1 GCA_946886805.1 uncultured Flammeovirgaceae bacterium
GCCAGATCATAATAAGCACGTGACATCATATCATAATAATCTATCCTTAAATTTTTGGGTAATCCTGTTAAGTTTAACTTTTGCAAAGATTCAAATGCCTCTTTATACATGCCGGACGAAAGCAGTATGAAACTTAACTGTAACTTAGCATAACTTATCTTAGCGGGATCATCAAGAATTTCCGCTGTTTTTCGAAGCTTTAAGACATAAGCAAATGCAGAGTCATATTTAAAAGACCTGTACTCGTGATACAGCTTATCGTAAATGGCAAATTTTCTGACAAGGGAATGTGATTCTGCATCATTCAATTCACTTCGCAAATCGGCAATCCGGGAGTTCTTTCCCTGTGTGTATATCTCGGAATTTTCAATTGTTTGAACAAGTTTGTTGAGCAGGCTGTCGGTCTTGTTAATACCAAAAGCGGGGGAAGTAAAAAAAAGCGCCAATAGCCAAGCAACAAATAGGATATATCTAACCTTCATCTTTTCAAAATTTTAAATAAAGTGATTCAGTGACAGACAAACTTTTCTAAATTAAAAAGTTTGGATAAGCCAGAACAGTTAGCGTAAAAAAAGAAATCTCACTGCTCTTTAAACCCAATGGTCCATGTTATTAAGTTCATCACATGTTAAATGTAGGGATAAAAGAATCAAAAATATTTAAAAAATCAACAACCCATCCTTCTTTTACTTCATATGCCATTATCTACTCCAATATTTCTCTTTTAACATACCGTCAAATCTTGGTTATTTAATCTCGAAATTTACAAAAAAATGCCCCCGCCATTTCTTCTTCTCTTGAAAAGAAAGAAAGGCCGGGGGCAAATACTAAATGCAATTATGTTTAACCCGGATTATGCATTAGGGATTGTGATGAGAAGTAAAATAGCAATAAATCAGGGATTTTCATCCGAAAAGCATAGCACCGCTATGGTTACAGGATGAAAATTAGCAAAGCGACTGATTTGCAGCTATTTTGCTTCGGAATAGATATTCTAATGCATATTTCGGGTTTAAGATTTAAAGAAAAGCTACGCTACCGGTTTCAATATCATACATCGCCCCTACTATCCTGATTTCTCCTGCTGCTTCCATTTTTCTGAGTATCTCACTCTCTTCCTTTATTTTTTCTATGGACAGGTAAACGTTCTTTTCCGAGACTTTATTGACAAATTCCAGGTTTTGGGCATTGCGAAGGCTATCATCTTTGGGTTCTTCCACCGCATCCACCGCCGGTTTGATTTTTTCAATCAATTTGGTCAGGTTTCCCAATTGCACATCATTGCAGGCACCTTTTATGGCACCACACCCTGTATGACCTAAAACTACAATCAATTTTGTTCCTGATGCTTTGCTACCGAACTCTAAGCTCCCTAAAACATCTTCGTTTACTATATTACCCGCAACCCGGATACTGAATATATCCCCAACGCCTTGGTCGAATAACAATTCTGTCGGGACACGAGAGTCGATGCAACTCAAAATCGTCGCAAAGGGAAACTGACCGTGCTGGGTCGCCTCCACTTGTTTTATCAGGTCCCGCGGCATTTGTTGGTTTTTCAAAAAACGAAAGTTGCCTTCTTTTAATATATCTATTGCTATATCAGGTGTAATGGTTGCCTGTGTTTCTATTGTCTGTGTTTCCATGATTTTATTTTCAATTTTGTAAGGTGGAAATTTTCGAACCGAAAAGGTCACGGTAATTTTTGGGGTTTTCAATTACCCCGAGGTTGGAAATTATCTTAATGGAGATATTCCTGTTTTCTGCCTTTACGGCATATTCGTCGAGAATTTCCAGGATGTCGTAATCCAAAACTTTCGTCCTCCTTAAGTCAAGTTCTAAACAAGAGTCCTTTGGGAGGTTGTCCAGCTCCTTTAAAATAGCTCCTTTGTTCAGGAAGGTAACTTCTTCCGCCAAGGTCATTTTAACTAAATTCCTCTCTTCTGACTCATCTTCAATATGCAAGAAGTGGGAATTTTTGTAACTATTGATCAGGATTACAACTATCCCAACTATTAAACCCAAACTTATGCCAATTAATAAGTCGGCGAATACAATCCCTAACGTGGTGACTAAAAAGGGCAGAAATTGGCTTTTTCCCAACTTGAACATTTGCACAAATATCTCAGGCTTGGCCAGTTTATAGCCCACTATGAACAAGATGGCCGCCAAGACTGCCAATGGAATTTTGTTTAGCAAGGTAGGGATCAATATTACCGAAACCAGGAGGAAAACACCGTGTAAAATAGGGGCAAGTTTGGTCCTTCCACCTGAATGAATATTGGTAGAACTCCTGACAATTACCTGTGTAATGGGAAGCCCTCCGATCAATCCGGAGAAAATATTCCCTGCTCCCTGAGCCACTAATTCCTGGTTTGTAGGGGTTACCCTCTTCCTTGGATCTAGCTTATCGGTGGCTTCTACACATAGCAAAGTCTCCAAACTGGCTACCACCGCAATGGTGATCCCTGTTATCCATACTTCTGGCATGCCAATCACGGCGAAATTGGGAAAAGTAAACTGCCCAAAAAAGTCGGCCACATTTTCGGGAATGGGAACGTTGACCAATTGTTGCCCAGATATTCCGAACCCTGACCCGGCACTTACGATAGTCTGATAAAGAATCCCTATCACAACAGCCACCAAAGGACCGGGAACAATGGTGAATATGGAGTGCTTTTTAGAAAGCACCTTTTCCCAAAGCAACAGGATAACCAACGAAAGAACAGCGACAATCACAGCTCCCGACGACACTTTGCTCAGCAGCAGTAAAATACCAGAAAGAAGGGTTTCGCCTTCCGGAATAACGAATGCGTCTGCTGAAAAGCCTAGCGCATAAGGAACCTGTTTCCAGAAAATGATGATACCAATACCGGCCAACATTCCCTTAATAACCGACGAGGGGAAATAATACCCGATTACACCGGCTTTTAGGATGCCCAATACCACCTGAATGACGCCTCCAATAACAACCGCCATTAGGAAATTCTCAAAGCTGCCCATGGTGGCAATCGCCCCCAGTACCACTACTGTCAGGCCAGCTGCCGGGCCGCTCACCCCGACACTGGAACCGCTTATTGACCCGACCACGACGCCGCCGATAATGCCGGCAATTAAGCCCGCAAAGAGCGGCGCACCACTTGCCAAAGCTATTCCAAGGCATAGGGGAAGCGCCACAAAAAAAACAACGATACTCGCGGGAATATCATTTTTTAAATGCTTAAACATATATATATAGATATTTTGATGGATACGGAAAGCGCATAGGCCTTCGTGTCCAAATTTGAAAATGAAATTAAATTGTCTGAAATGAATATTCAGCTGAAAAGCAATCTGCTACAGCTTGGGTGGGGGTGAAATCAAATTGAGGTAGATCGCCTTGATGCTTAAATTAAGGAAAGCAAAGTCAGTAATTTTAAATATCTCATTTCCGAGAAATACCTCACTATTGCTTCCTGTGTTCAATTCAACTTCTTTGCCGACTTTTTCGCCTTTTTTATTTTCCTCTTCGGCAAGACTGAATATATAGGAAATATCCACCTCATGATTCATGATGGACACCACAGTGGGGGTAACTAAAAAACTAATGAAGATGAATAAAAATAAACAGGCTTTTGTCTTCAACGAAAAATCTTTAGATGTAAAAATAATATTTTTCTTTCAAAAGTTTTTAAAAAGAAGATAAATTCTCACAAGTATTGTCAAATCTATTTTTCCTTAACGTACATCCTCGTTCAAAATTGTATTATGATATTGTAAATAAAA
>CAMPJM010000564.1 GCA_946886805.1 uncultured Flammeovirgaceae bacterium
CTAAGATAGCGTCGGAGATCCAGTTTTATAATGACCTACTTCATCGCTATATGTGACAAATATCAGCTTTCGAAAAGCACCGGATTATGACTTTAATCATAAGGTGTTATTATAAAAAGACGTTATTTTAGGCTCTGTTCTAACGCTCCTTCAATTTTAATTGGCAGGAATTTTAGGAATGCGAGAATAGGGACAAAAAAGGGACAGTGACTAGTTTTAAAACTTGGAGAGTCTTCGTAAAATTGCGCTAACCTGTAAAATTAACTATGATAATAGAACCAAATATTCTGGAAAATTACGGCACCAAATTGGTACAATTGCATAAAAACGAAATCCTTTTTCCTGAGGGAGGTTCAGCCTTGTTCTATTACCAGGTTTCAAAGGGCATCATAAAAATGAATAATTATAGTCAAGATGGACAGGAATTTGTGCAGGGCATGTTCAAAGACGGAGAGAGCTTTGGGGAACCGCCACTTTTTGCCAATTTTCTTTATCCCGCAAACGCTGTTGCTGTAATTGACTCTGTTGTCTGGAAGCTGCCCAAAGAAAATTTTATTCGTTTGCTGAAGGAGAATTTTGAGCTCCATCTTCAATTTTGTGCCATATTAAGTCAACGGCTACAGTTTAAAGCGATGATTGCCAAGGAAATGTCCAGCCATGCCCCTGAACACCGGATATTAACCCTGATCGACTATTTTAAAGAAAAAGCCGGTCCAACAAAAGGTCATTATTATGAAGTACCTTTTACACGTCAACAATTGGCTGACATGGCTGGCCTGAGGGTAGAAACAGTCATTAGATCTGTCAAAGCTCTTTGTGAAAAGAAAGAATTGAAAATCACTAACAGAAAAGTTTATAGAAAGGCCTAGAGAACGTTGAGGGTTAAAAACATTATCCTATCTGGAAGGTATTAACGAACAGTCATTTGAAGCTAATAAAATGGACTAGGAATTGGACCAGTTACTTAAACCCTTCTATGCCCTTTAATACACCTCTATATCCTCTTTAATACAGCTCGTTCAGCTCTTCTACGGTAAAAGGCTTTTCTCTGTCTTTATGTTGCTGACGGACTTTTTCAACTTCTTCACCATTTATTTTATCGGCATTGTTTTTCCATGATTTTCTGACAAAACTCAAGAGCGATGCTATGTCTTCATTGGAAAGATCCTGGTCATAACCAATACCGGGCATGTCACCATTAATTTCAGGAGCTTTATACAGATGGCCATTCACTTTTACAGGTCCTGATAAGCCAAACAATACTATTGAAATAAGCTTATTTTTGTCTCCGGTTACCCATTCTGATTGGTTTAATGGCGGCGCAAGGGATGCCATGCCATTTCCGTCAATGCCGTGGCACGTTTGGCAAATGGAGGTGTATAGTGCATGGCCCTTTGGAAATTCCCTTTTCAATTTTCCGATGTTCTGGTTGGCTTGAACCTCTTTGATATTGTCTATTATTTTCTGGATTTGTCTATTAATAGTAAGTGCCGGATCCTTAACAATTCCCTTAACTTTTGCTTGAAAAACTTCTTCTCGGCCCTCCATATTACTAATTACAGCATCGGCAACAAATAAATTATCAGGATATTTCTTTACAACTTCATATAAAAGGTTATCAGCAATTGTGCTATCAAAAGTGCGGATATGATTGGCTGCAAAAGCAATATAAGGCATTGCAAGGGAATCGCTTTTCTCCACCATTTCCCTGAGCACCGACACGTACTGCTTGTAATTAGTCTGATCCATTACCGACGGTAACACCGTCAAGGCCTCCATCCGGATTGGCCAGGAAGCATCTTTCAGCAAAGAAATAACATCTTCTGTTCTCAATGCGCCGAGTCCTTCAAGCACCCAGAGGGAATGAATGGCCTGCAGCGTTTTGTCTTTTTGACCTAAAGCGTTTCTCAGATCAGGAACAGCCTGCGTCAGTCTTCTATCAATCAATTTTTGTTGTGCATTATCACGCACCCAACCATTAGCATGTCCCAGCAGCTCAACAAGTTCTTCGGAATCATCGGGGATCCTAACAATTTCAGAAGTTTTATCCACAGGAACGACCTTGTAAATCCGGCCGTAGGACAGTGGTTGACTCAATTCCCTGCGTTGAATTTCTCTCTTGAGATAAGGGGTCAGGTAGGTCTTGTGCTGAATTATTCCTCTATACATATCAACTATGTACAGCGCACCATCCGGACCATTGTACAAATTTACCGGCCTGAAACGCTCATCCACACTTGCCAAAAACTCCTTTCCCTCATATGCTTGCCGGCCCTCAACCTTATATCCTTTTTCCTCTAATATATTTCTCTTGATTAAATTTGCAGCTGGCTCGGCAACAAATGCGTTAAAATTAAACGCTTCTCCAAAAAGCCCACCCCGGTAGATAACTGGGCCGCAGGCGGCAGTAAGGTTTACGAGACGGAGGCTATCATCCAAGAAATCTTCCAAATACCCTCTGTTAACGCCGGGAGTCGGTCTTATTGGATAGGTGCGATTATCAGCTACAACTCTTTCCGAAAAACCTGCAACCTTTTGTTGATTTTTGTTGGTTCTTCCCAGACCTGGCATAAAATAATCCCCTTTTATATTGGAGGAATTGTCATTGTAATATAGCCTTCCATAGTTGTCTTGCGTAATGCCCCATTGACCTCTTCGGTGGGTGTGTTCTTTTAGCCACTTCCCTCCTTTCCGCCTGTATCTTGTATCTGATTTTGCATTGTAGATCCAATTGTCCATTGCCCTTAGTAATCCATTGGGCTGATGTTCTACATTTCCGTCTACCGCATATTCCCCATCAACCAAAGTTCTTTTCCCCGGTTTGTCGTCATTTATCTCATAAAACCATAGCTTGGGCGGTTCTGCTATTAAAATCCCGCTGTCTATCAGGCAAATGGCCCTGGGCAGTAATAATGAATCCAAAAACACTTTTCGTTCATCCATAACACCATCCCCATTAACATCCTCCAGGATTACCACTTTGCCAATGGGAAGATCCTCTCCATCACCTTCCACATCAGGCATATAAGCTACCATTTCCACCAACCATATGCGACCACGATAATCAAAATTGATCGCAACCGGGGTATTTACCAGCGGTTCCGATGCTACCAACTTTACTTCAAAGCCCTCTTCAACCTGCATGGCTTCAATAGATTCTTCCGGGCTAAGGACTGCCGATTCAGAAAAAGCTGCTCTTATAGCCAGTGAATCTGCTAAAGGTGACTTTTCTGAAAGTTTCTTTTCTGATTGGTTTTTTTCATTACAAGAGAATAAAATACAAGGAATTATAATTAAAAGGAGGTACAAATTTCCTTTTAACTTATAAGCAATAAAGTTCATAGAGGTATTTTTAGCGAATAGCTATTCAAGCGTAAGTTATGTGTTAATTAATTTATAGTACCTGAAACGAAAAACTATGCGATAGTCATACAGGATCAATCCGAAAGGTAAACATATTTTAATCAGCCAAAAAACATGGGCCATACTTTTGCCTTGAAAACCGGTTTCAATGTGGAATAAAAAGAAGCTAACACTTCCTCTAATCCGTCTTGCCTCTGGATTTGGAACTCAGTGGTGACTTAGGCAATGTAGTAGAATGACTGCCTGCGGGGACGGAGGTGAACCACAGACAGATACAGTCGGTAAGATTAGATAAAAGATAGGCTCATATTTTATAATAAAGACAAAGTAATTTAAGGCTCTATGTGGATTGCAGTGGGTGGCAAGATATCGCTTTTTAAGAACGATTG
>CAMPJM010000565.1 GCA_946886805.1 uncultured Flammeovirgaceae bacterium
AAAGAGAAAATTTTAAAATAGGAAATATCGAAAGCATGCCCTATGAAAACAATGTTTTTGATGTCACGATTTGTAGTGCGGTTTTGCATTTTGCTAAAAGCGACGAACATTTCAATGACATGATGCAGGAAATTTGCAAGGTAACTAAACCCGGTGGAACAATTTTTATCAGAACGGCTTCTTCAATAGGGATAGAGAATCTTATCGAAAAGAAGGAAAGCGGGTGCTATAATTTACCTGATGGTAGTACCAGGTACCTTGTGCACAGGAATGATATGCGTGACATACCCAACAAATATGGTGTGGAATATCTGGAGCCTTTTAAAACGGTGAATGTAGCAGATCAAAGGTGTATGACTAATTTAATCCTCAGAAAATTGTAATAGTTAAGCCTGACAAAATATAAAGGACAAAGCGATGAAGATATTAGGAACAGTATTAATGATTGGAGGTTTAATAGCCTTGGTAATCACAGGCCTGGATTACATGGACAATACCAAAAGCTTAAATCTATTTGGCGAATCCTTCACGATTAGCAAAGGAGATATCAGCAGTGTTATAATTAGTGCCTTAGTTTTTATTATAGGGCTTTTTATAAGAACTACTGCCAAAAAGTAAACCCAATAGCATTGCTACCAGCTTCCCCCGGCGCCGCCGCCGCCAAAACCGCCACCGCCGAAGCCACCAAAACCACCGCCTCCAAAGGAACCTCCGCCACCAGAGAAGTCACCAAAACTACCCCCGCCTCGACCTCCCATAGATCCCATCAATAACATTGCTGTTAAGAAACCCATATCGCTCCTGCCGCCATAATGATGTTTTTTCATACTTCTATACCGCAAATAGGGAATCCCGATCATAAATGCCAGAAACAAGACAATCATGATAATGGATTGGGTGCCGTTTTTTCCATTCTTTAATTTCTCGGCAGAAAACTCCCCTGAAGCAAGCCCCATAAAAATGCTGGTGGCTTCATCCAAGCCCTTAAAATATTGTTCTTGCTTAAAATTTGGTTTTATATAGCTTTCTATTACTCGTTTTGTAGCCGCATCTGTTATGGTTGGCTCCAATCCATAGCCTGTGGCTATAAAAACTTCCCGGTCTTCCAAAGCCACTAGCAAGAGCAAGCCATTGTCTTTTCCGCTTCTTCCTACGCCCCATTTCTCACCCAATTGGGCTGCGTATTGCCCAATGTCATACATTCCTGTAGACCGGATAATTACTACTGTGAATTGTGAAGAAGTGGTATCGTTATAGTTTCTAAGTTTGCTCTCCAGCATTTGCTTCTCGCTTTCAGAAAGTAGGCCAGCATAGTCATTGACCAATTGCGGAGGATCCATAGGTTCCGGAAATTCCTGAGAAAGAGCAAGGTTTGAGAAATAGAAAAAAGATAAGAATATTAGAACAATATATTTTTGCATAGATTTAATTTTTGCCAAAGGAGATATCATCAGAAAGTTCATTAATGTCATCTTTAGAAACCGGAAAATGATGTTGTAACTGGATTCCTGCCATTTTGATGCCTTCTGCTAAACCTTCGGCAATTTGACCTTTTTTAAATTTTTCTGCCATGTGAGATTTTATTTCATCCCAAAAGTTGGTTGGTACCTTGGCATTTATACCAGCGTCTCCAAGAATAGCGAATTTATGGTCTTTCATAGCAAGGTAAAACAGTACGCCATTTCTGAGGTCTGTCTTGTGCATTTTTAAGATCTTAAAAATTTGCGCTGCCCTGTCTAAAACCTCTCCGCTGCAATGATTTTCAATATGCACCTGAACTTCCCCTGAAGTAGCTCTTTCTGCATTTCTTATAGATTCTTTAATGAGCTCTTTCTCCTTTTGGGTAAAATTATCGGCTGCCATATTTTTTAAAATTTAACTTCGGGTGCTTCTTCTGCTCCAGCTTCTGCCTCAAAATATCCTTTCTGCTCAAAGCCATACATCCCGGCTAGTAAATTTTGTGGGAAAAGCCCTATATAAGTGTTATAGTCTCTTGTTGCTTCATTAAATTTTCGTCGTTCCACAGAAATGCGGTTTTCGGTTCCTTCTAATTGCGACTGTAACTGAAGAAAATTTTGGTTAGCCTTTAGGTCAGGATATTTTTCTACTACCACCATTAACCTTGATAGTGCGCTACTTAAGCCTTCCTGAGCCTGCTGAAATTGTGCTATACTTTCAGGGTTCAGGTCGTTGGCGTTCACATTGACAGCCGTTGCTTTAGATCGGGCTTCTATTACCTGTGTTAAAGTTTCTTGCTCAAAATCGGCATAACCTTTCACCGTTTCTACGAGATTAGGAATGAGGTCGGCCCTTCTTTGATAAGCAGTTTCCACATCAGCCCAATGCCTGTTTACCAATTCACTTTTGGTAACCATATCATTATATTTTCCAGCAAAGAATGAGTAAAAAATAATTATTAGTAATACAATTACCCCTAAGCCTATTAATAATTTCTTGTTCATTATAGAATTGAGTTTGTTAATGTATAGATAGTATAAATTTTATAGAATGTCTTAATGAAATTTTTCTTCACAAAAGTAAAAAAATCTTTCCCGTAAATATTAAATGACACTACGAATTTAGATAATATAATGTTCATCTGCTAAAATATTATATTTAAGTGGTATGGTACAAACCTGTTTGCGCTTTGTGTTAAGCATAAACAGTTGCGTAAAAAAATGCATGTTTTTGATGAACCTCTGCTTAAACTGCATCGCATCGCCAAGGCATGCTCAATTTTTTGCTTTTGCCTACATGGAAATTCACAAAGCTTTTCCCGGCATCCAATCCTTGACAAGGCATTTGCGCTGATCGACACGTAGCTTGACAGTCCCCAGTCACTTATCGTTAGCATAATCGAGGGAAATCTTCAGGCATAATTGAAATTTACATAAGCGGTTCGTAAAAAATTATAAACCTTTAGAGATGCCATTAATAATATTAATGTAATATTATTAATGAATGTTTTAAATTAGCTGCCGTGTTTTTGGTTACTATTGTATCTGATTCTTTGATTAGCCACAAATCTATATTAAAAGAAAATTAATGAATCTTAAGCTAAAAAAAGCAGGCGAACATGGGTTTAGTGCCTTGGTAAATCGTTTGGCCGTCACTATTGATGACCGAATGGAGGTACTAAATTATGAGGGAGCCGGAGAAACCTTCTTTAAAGAGGATTCTTGTGGTAAAGAAAGCACCCATTTAAGCGACCTGCTGACAGAAGTGATTTTCGAGAAGCTGATAGGCTACCTCACCCAATCTCTTTTGATCAAATGCAAAGTGGTTTCGAAGTATCACCTAATCCATTATAACAATTCACGATTATGTATTCGGTTTTTAATTTATCCTGACCCGGAAGCAATTCCGCTGACAATAATTTTAATGGAATCCATGACTGTGGATGAAAACACCATAATTCCGGGAAACCCGTTTTATGATGAAAATCAATTTTTAAAGAAAGAAAACCATAAGGCTCAGGAAGAATCTGGAAATTATAAACAAATAGAAGAGGTGGTTGCGTTAAAAAGCAACCTGGAAGAGCAGCAGGCAAGATACTCAAGCTTACTTGCCGGTTCTAATGACGCTATATTTATTTTAAAACAGAATACCGTAATAGATTGTAACAAAAAAGCACTCGAGCTTTTAGGTTTACAAAGGGAGCAGATTATAAATTTTTCTCCTTTTTATTTTTCTCCTGAGGTTCAGCCTGATGGGCAATCATCTTTGTTAAAGATAGAAGAAA